>CAUJEE010000152.1 GCA_963169215.1 Actinomycetota bacterium | reverse complement strand
CAACATGGCCCGCGGTCGCTATCTGCGCCAGCTGGGCAACACCCCCGGCCACGTCAACCACTGGTCGGCTGGTTCGTTCCGTCGCCTTGTCGCCCGCCACTTCGACGTCGAGCAGGTGCATCGCCCGTTGCCGTGGACGATGATCCGCGCCGCCGTTCGCCGCTGAGGCATCAGCCCGGCCAATCCGCCCGGCCAATCCGCCCGGCCAGTCAGCCCGGCGCGTCAGCCCGGCGCGTCAGCGAGGTCGCGGCGGCGGCGAGCGTAGGCCTCGTCCTCGATCATCCGTCGGTTGGCGGCCACCACGTCGGCCATGAAGGCGATCACCATCACCTGCCCGGCGATCACGATCAGCACTACGCCGGCCATCAGGTTGGGCAGCCGTGGGTGGTAGACGTCGTCGGTAAGGAAGTAGTAGCACCACCGCCCGAGTAGCGCCACGCCGAGAATCCCGGGCACCGCGGCGAGGATGGTGAAGAAGCGGAAAGGTCGGTAGATCGCGTAGCTGCGCACGATGGTCTTCATCGAGCGCATCACGTACGACAGTGAACTCTTCACCAGGCGTGAAGGGCGCGTCTCGGGGTTCACCTTGATCGGCACCGAAACCACGCGCAGGTTCTCGGCGCCGGCCTGGATGAGCGTCTCCATCGTGTACGTGTAGCGATTGTGCACGCGCAGGCGCAGCGCCGCCTCGCGCCCGAAGGCGCGAAAGCCACTGGCTGCGTCGCGCACGGGGGTGCCCGAGAAGCGGCGCACCACCCACGTACCGAGGCGCTGCAACAGCTTCTTGACGAAGCTGAACTCTTCGATCGAGCCGATCGGGCGCTCGCCCACCACGATGTCGGCCTGCCCGGCCACCAGCGGGGCGGTGAGGTCGGCGATGCACGAGCCCTGGTACTGGTTGTCGGCATCGGTGTTGACGATCGCTGTTGCCCCCGCCTTCAGCGCTGCGTCGAGACCGGTGAGAAACGCGGCCGCCAGTCCGCGGTTGCGACCGTGCGACACAACATGGTGCACCCCGCACTCGCGAGCCACCTGCACCGTTCGGTCGGTGCTGCCGTCGTCGATCACCAACCACTCGACGACGTCGAAGCCGGGCACCTCGCGAGGGAGGTCGGCGATCGTCATCGGCAGCGTGTCCTCCTCGTCGAGACACGGGATCTGGATCACCAACTTGCTCGGCGGCGAGTTCATGCTGTCACCGGATCGGGGGCATCGGGGTCGATCCCGTGGCGGGCGATCGCGTCCTGCACCTCGTCGGCCGAGGCCCGCCCGTCGGCCGCGAGCGCGCTGAGAACGGCCACCACGACATGGCCGGCGTCGACCTCGAAGTGGCGCCGCAAGGCCTCGCGGGTGTCGCTGCGGCCCATGCCGTCGGTGCCGAGGGGCACGAAGGTGCGCCCTGGCAGGAAGCGGGCCACCTGCTCGGGCACGATCTTCATGAAGTCGGTGACGGCGACGATCGGCCCCGGAGCGTCGGCCAGCAGTGAGGCCACCAAAGGGGTGCGCGCCGGCGAGTGCGGATGCAGCCGGTTCCATCGCTCGGCGGCGAGACCCTCTTCGCGCAAGGCCTTGTACGAGGTGGCCGACCACAGGTCGACGCCGATTCCCAGCGCGGCCAGTTCGGTTACCGCAGCGCGAGCAGCTCCCTGCGCCGAGCCGCTGAACAACAGCGTGGCCCGCCGTTCGTGGGCCTCCTCGGCAGCCTGCCAGCGGTACAGGCCGCGCATGACGTCGGCGGGTGCGAGTCCCTCGGGCATCGCCGGCATCTGGTAGTTCTCGTTGTAGAGGGTGATGTAGTAGAAGACGTCGCGGTCGAGCGTGTGGGTGGCCGCACTGGCCGGTCCGTACATTCGCTCGATGCCGGCCTGCACGATGGTGGCCACCTCGTAAGCGAACGCCGGGTCGTATGCCTGGCAGGCTGGCACCGTGCTGGCCAGTACCAGCGAGTGGCCGTCCTGGTGCTGCAGACCTTCGCCGAGCAGCGTGGTTCGCCCCGCGGTGGCGCCCATCAGAAAACCGCGGGTGCGGGCGTCGGCGGCCTGCCAGATGAGATCGCCGACGCGTTGGAAGCCGAACATCGAGTAGAAGGTGAAGAACGGGATGGTGGGCACACCGCGGGTGGCGTAGGAGGTGCCGGCGGCGATGAAACTCGACATCGCCCCTGCCTCGTTGATGCCCTCCTCGATGATCTGGCCGCTGGCCGATTCGCTGTAGCTGAGCAGCAGGTCGTGGTCGATCGGCTCGTACTTCTGCCCCTGCGACGCGTAGATCTTCAGCGCAGGAAACAGCGAGTCCATGCCGAACGTGCGGCCCTCGTCGGGGATGATCGGCACGATGTGCGCGCCGACCGCTTCGTCGCGGGCGAGGTTGCGCACGAGACGGGTGAACCCCATGGTGGTGCTCACCTCCTGCGTGCCCGAGCCGCTGCGCAGCTCGGCGAAGACCGCGTCGGCCGGCAGGGAAAGTGTCTTGCGGGCGCGCACGACGCGCTTGGGGATGCTGCCGCCCAACGCCCGCCGCCGCTCCATCATGTACTGGTACTCGATCGAGTCCTCCGCCGGGCGGAAGTAGGGGATGTTGTCGCCCTCGAAGGCGCTGTCGGGGATCTCGTCGTGCAGGTGCAGGCGGTCGCGCATCGCCAACAACTGTTCCTTGGTCATCTTCTTGATCTGATGGGTGGCGTTGCGTGCCTCGATGCCGGGGCCGAGCGTCCAGCCCTTGATCGTCTTGGCCAGGATCACGGTCGGCGCGCCCGAGCCGATGTTCTCGACGGCCGCCTTGTAGGCCGCGTACAGCTTGCGGTAGTCGTGTCCGCCGCGGGGCAGGTTCTGCAGGTCGGTGTCGCTGAGGTGCGCCACCATCTGGCGCAGCCGCGGGTCGGGGCCGAAGAAGTTGTCGCGGATGTATTGACCGCTTTCCACCCCGAAGCGCTGGAACTCGCCGTCGACGGTGGTGTTGAGCTTGTTGAGCAGCACGCCGTCGGTGTCGTTGGCGAGGAGCTCGTCCCACTTCGAGCCGAGGATCACCTTGATCACGTTCCAGCCCGCGCCGCGGAACACCATCTCCAGTTCCTGGATCACCTTGCCGTTGCCGCGCACCGGCCCGTCGAGGCGCTGCAGGTTGCAGTTGACGACGAAGACCAGGTTGTCGAGCCTCTCGCGGCTGGCCAGCGAGATCGCGCCGAGCGTCTCCGGCTCGTCGCACTCGCCGTCGCCGAGGAAGGCCCACACCCTGCTCTGGCTGGTGTCGTCGAGTTGCCGGTTGAGCAGGTAGCGGTTGAACCGCGCGTGGTACAGCGCGGTGATCGGGCCGAGCCCCATGCTGACCGTGGGGAACTCCCAGAAGTCGGGCATCAGGCGCGGGTGCGGGTAGCTCGACAGGCCCTTGCCGGCGCGGCCGATCTCGCGACGGAAGTGTTCGAGATCGCTCTCCTCGAGGCGCCGCTCGAGAAAGGCGCGGGCGTAGACGCCGGGCGCGGCGTGACCCTGGTAGTAGACGTGGTCGCCTGCGTTGCCGTCGTCCTTGCCGCGGAAGAAGTGGTTGAAGCCGATCTCGTACAGGCTGGCCGAACTGGCGAAGGTGCTGAGGTGGCCACCGATGCCGTCGGCGTGCTTGTTGGCGCGCACCACCATCACGGCTGCGTTCCAGCGGATGAAGCGGCGGATGCGCCGCTCGAGGTGCTCGTCGCCGGGGAACCACGGCTCGGCCTCGCGGGGGATGGTGTTGATGTAGGGCGTGCTGACCGTGGCCGGGAAACTCACCTGCGCCGCGTCGGCGCGTTCGAGCAGCTTGCGCAACAGGAAGCGGGCGCGGGCCTTGCCGTGCGTGTCGATCACCGCGTCGAGGCTGTCGAGCCATTCCGCCGTCTCGCCGGGATCGGAGTCGGGCAGTTGGTTGACGTAGCCGTCGAAGATCATGGTGGCAGTCTGCCAGCACTACCGGCGGGTAGGTACGCTGCCGTTCATGATCGCCGACGTGCCCGCTGCCGCCGGCCGTTGCACCCCGGCGGGCGGGTGACGGCGGTGCTGGTCGTGTACACCGACGGTGCCTGTGCCGGCAACCCCGGCCCCGGCGGGTGGGCCTGGGCAGTGGCGCCCGACGGCGCGCCGTGCGGGTCGGGTGGCGAGGCGCGCACCACCAACCAGCGGATGGAGCTGACCGCGGTATTGGAGGCGTTGCGCACGCTGCCCGGCGAGCCAGGAGAGATCACGGTGGTGAGCGACAGCACCTACGTGGTGAACTGCTTTCGCGACCGGTGGTGGGTGAAGTGGCGGACCAACGGCTGGAAGAACTCGAAGAAGGAGCCGGTGGCCAACACCGACCTGTGGATGCCGCTGGTCGATCTGGTCGAGCAGCGCCAGCCCGCGTTCAGGTGGGTGAAGGGCCACAGCGGCGACCCGATGAACGACCACGTCGACCGCCTCGCCGTCGCCGCCACCCCCACCTGACCCGCGGGCCCGCCCGAGCCGCCCGAGCCGCGTCGCGCCGCGTCGCGCCGGGCGCCCGCCCCCTCCCAACTTGACGCGATATATCAGCGACGTCCCTGCACAGGGTCGAGCCATCGCGTCAAGTTGGTGAGATGGAGCCTGGTGTTGGGGTCGGCGCCCCTGCGGGATACGTTCCGGCAACGTGACCAACTCAGCTCCGATGAGCGGTGTTGGTGACGTCGCAGCCTCGCACCACGCCGCGATCTCTCGATCCCAGGCTGTCGCATCGGGCCTTCGCCCCGTCCAGATCCGCGTCGAGCTGGAGCGTTCCACGCTCCGACCGCTTGCGCCTCGCGTCTATGGCATCCACGGTGCGCCACCGTCGTGGATGCAGCGCGCAGTTGCCGCCACCCTCACGGCGAACGGTGCTGGGGTCCTCTCGCATCGTGCCGCGGCTCGGCTTCCTGGTTCGAGAAGCTGATCGAAGAGGTGATCCAGTCACCGAGGCTTCCGCCCGCTGTCCAGCAGCACACGATCCTCGACAGTCGGGGCAAGTTCGTCGCTCGCGTCGACCTCGCCTTCCCTGATGTCCGGCTTGGCGTTGAAGCGCACAGCCGCGCGTTCCACATGGGCACGCAGCGCGAGCTGGTCGACCAACGGCGAGAGAACCGGGCGATGGTCGAGGGGTGGCCTCCTTGCCAACTTGACGCGCTCAGTCGACGGCTTGCAGGGCCTCCGCTGGTATATCGCGTCAAGTTGGGGGACGTGGGGGTGGCGTTGGGGGTGGCGTTGGTCGAGGGGTGGGCGGCGGTTTCGTCGGTGGGGGTTACCCTCACTAACCTCGCGCCCATGGACATCAACGGAGCATCTGCAATCGTCACGGGTGGCGCCTCGGGCATCGGTGCCGCCTGTGCGCGGCAACTGGCCGCGAAGGGCGCGAAGGTCGTCATCGCCGACCTGCAGGAGGACAAGGGCAACGAACTGGCCAAGGAGATCGGCGGCGCATTCTGCAAGGTCGATGTCACCAACACCGACGACATCATCAACGCGGTCGAGATGGCCAAGAGCATGGGTCCGCTGCGCGTGCTGGTGAACTCGGCCGGCATCGGCTGGGCGCAGCGCACCGTCGGCCGCGGTGGCTACGACACCGCCGCCAACCTCGACGCGTTCAGGAAGGTGCTGGCGATCAACCTCACCGGCACCTTCGACTGCATCCGCATCGCCGCCACCGCGATGTCGCAGACCGAGCCGCTGGCCCACGGCGAGCGCGGCGCGATCGTCAACATGGCCTCGGCTGCGGCTTTCGACGGGCAGATCGGCCAAGCCGCCTACTCGGCGTCGAAGGGCGGTGTCGTGGGCATGACCCTGCCCATCGCCCGCGACCTGTCGGCGGTCGGGGTACGCGTCAACACCGTGGCTCCGGGCCTGATCGACACCCCGATCTACGGCGAGGGCGAGAACAGCGAGGCGTTCAAGGCCAACCTGGAGAAGGGCGTGCTCTTCCCGCACCGCCTCGGCTCGCCCGACGAATTGGCGTCGATGGTGGTCGAGTGCGTGACCAACAGCTACATGAACGCCGAGACCATCCGCGTCGACGGCGGCATCCGCATGCCCCCGAAGTAGTGGGTCGGGACTGGCCTCCGCTCGCTGACGCTCGCTTTGGCCGCTCCCTCCCTGCGGCTCGTCGCTGGCGCTTCCCTCGCCGCGGCGCGTAGCGGGTTACCCGGTGTTGTCGGGACTGGCCTCCGCGACCGAACGAGAGAGCCCGAGGACGACTATGTCGTGTAGTCGGCGTTGATGCGCACGTAGCCGGCGGTGAGGTCGCAGCCCCAGACGGTGGCCGACGACGGCCCCTGGGAACCGTCTGGCGCGGCGAGGGTGACGTGGATGCGCACTGTGTCGCCGCGCATGTACCGGCTGAGCGCGGCCAGTCCGGCCTCGTCGACCGCGGCCGGGTACACCTCCTGCTCGCCGAAGCGGATGGTGACAAGCGCCTGGTCTACCTCGTCGGCGGTGGTGCTCTTGCCGATCGCCATCGCCACCCGGCCCCAGTTGGGGTCGGCGCCATGTACAGCCGTCTTGACGAGGGGTGAGTTGACGATCGCCTTGGCCACCCGCTGGCCCTGCTCCGGCGTGGCAGCTCCGTCGACGGTGACCTCGATCAACTTCTCCGCGCCCTCGCCGTCGCGGGCGATCTGCTTGGTGAGCGACACGGCCACCTCGAACAACGCGGTCTCGAAGGCGGCCAGGTCGACCGCGCCGGCATCGCCGCTGGCGAGGATGACCGCGGTGTCGCTGGTGGACGTATCGGTGTCGACCGAGACACAGTTGAAGGTGCGATCCACCACGGAGCGGAACACGCGATCGAGTTCCGCCGAAGCGATGGCCGCGTCGGTGAACATCATCGCGATCATCGTCGCCATGTCGGGCTCGATCATCCCCACCCCCTTGGCGACACCGACGATGCGGGCCGCCGAGCCCGGCACCGTCGCGGACGCGGTCTTGGGCACGGTGTCGGTGGTCATCATCCCGCGGGCGACGGCGGCGGCATCGTCGCCGGGCAGCGGCACCGGCAAGCCGGCGATGCCGGCGCGGATGCGCTCGATCGGGTAGCGGCGGCCGATCACGCCGGTGGAGGCGATCAGCACGTCGGACGGCGCGCACCCGAGGCGGGAGGCGACGCCGGCGGCCACCTCCTCGGCGTCGGCCAGGCCGGCCGCGCCGGTGGCGACGTTGGCGTTCTTGGCGATCACCACCATCGCCTGCGCCGTGCCGCCCGAGGCCCCGGTGGATGCCAGGTGCCGGCGCGACACGACAACGCTCGGCCCGGCGAACGAACTGCGGGTGAACACCCCGGCTGCGGCGCACGGCCGATCGGCGGCGACGACGGTGAAATCGTCGGTGTCGTCCTTCACCCCGATGTTGGCGACATAGGCGCGGAACCCGCGGGGCAGGGCCAGCTGGGCGGTCATGCCGGTTGCAGCAGGTGGGCGCGCACGCGGGCGAACAGCTCGCCGAGCCGCATGGTGCCGTCGCCGCCGAGCGGGGCGAGCAGGTGCCGGCGCACGCTGGCCACATGGTCGGGCGCGGCGGCGTCCATCTTCGCCCGGCCGGCGGGGGTGAGGCGGGCGTACATCACCCGCCGGTCGGCGGCGCACGCCATGCGATCGACCCAACCCGCCTTCACCAGTCCGTCGAGGCGGCGGGTGAGCCCACTCGGCGACAGCCGCAACTGAGCGGCCAAGTCGCACATCCGCAACTGGCTGTCGGTGGCCTCGGACAGGAACACGAGCACCTCGTAGTCGCCGAGCGACAAGCCGTGGGGGGCGAGGTCGGCCTCGAACGCAGCCATCAGGTCGGGGAGGGCGGTGATGAACGAGCGCCACGCGTCCTGCTCGGACGCGGTTAGCCAGGTTGCGGTGGCCGTTGCGCGGCGGTCGGTGGGCGACATCGCTACGACTCTAGCGCAAGAATTGTCTGGAGAACTGTTGCAAGCGCAAAGATTGTCTGGTACGGTTCTACTCATGACACAATTCACAGCCCCCGCAATGTCGGCCCTCGATGCCCTCACCCCCGGCACATGGACGGTCGATCCCAGCCACTCCAACATCACGTTCATCGCTCGCCACCTGGTGGTGGCCAAGGTGCGTGGTCGTTTCACCGACTTCGCCGGCATGATCACCGTCACCGACGATCGCCTCGCCTCCAAGGTGGAGGCCACCGTGCAGGCCGCGTCGGTGAGCACCGACGACGATGGTCGCGACACCCACTTGCGCAGCGGCGACTTCTTCGACGTGGAGAACCACCCGACCTGGACGCTGGTGAGCACCGGCATCGAGGGCGCGGGTAGCGACTACGTGCTGCACGCCGACCTGACGATCAAGGGCGTCACCAAGTCGGTGGCCTTCGACCTCGAGTTCGACGGTGTCGCCACCGACCCGTGGGGCAACACCAAGGCCGGCTTCACCGCCACCGCCGAGATCAACCGCAAGGACTGGGGCCTCGAGTGGAACGTCGCGCTCGAAGCCGGCGGGGTGCTCGTCGGTGAGAAGGTGAAGATCGTGCTCGAGATCGAAGCCGTCCGCGCCTGAGCGGAACGACGCGAGAGGTCGACCGGCGACTACCGGCCGAGCACGGCACGCAACGCGATGTCGAGCGTGCCGTGCTCGAACGCGTAACCGTCGGCCTGCAGCGCCGTGGGCAGAACCCGCTGGCCGGTGAACAGCAGCGCGTCGGCCAGTTGGCCACCGAGCAGCAACGCCGGCGCGAATCGGGGCACAGGCACCAGTGACGGTCGGCGTAGCACCTTGCCGAGAGTGCGGGTGAACTCGCTGTTGGTGACCGGCGTCGGGGCGGTGAGGTTCACCGGCCCGGCCAGCGACGACGTGAGCAGGTGGACGATCGCGTGCACCTCATCGTCGATGCTGATCCAGCTCTGCCACTGACGCCCGCTCCCGAAGCGCCCGCCGGCGCCGAGGCGGAAGAGGGGCAGCATCTTCTTCAGCGCACCGCCTTTGGCCGACAGCACGATGCCGGTGCGCAGGTTCACCACTCGCGCTCCGGCGTCGCGCGCCGGTTGGCACGCATCCTCCCACTGGCGGCAGATGTCGGCGAGGAAGTCGCTGCCCGCGGGCGAGGTCTCGTCGAGTTTCTCGTCGCCGCGGGGGCCGTAGTAGCCGATCGCCGAACCGCTGAGCAGCACTCGCGGGCCGTTGGCGGAATGGGCGATGGTGTCGGCCAGCAGCGTGGTGGACAGCGTGCGGCTGGCGAGCAGTTCGCGCCTGTAGTCGTCGGTCCAGCGGTGATCGCCGATTCCTGCCCCGGCGAGATGCACGATGGCGTCGGCGCCGTCGAGCGCACCCGGGTCGAGCTGGCCCGCGGCCGGATCCCACTCGATCTCGTCGGCGGTTCGTGGCGGACGGCGAACGAGGGCGACAGGTTGGTGCCCGGCGGCTCGCAGCGCAGGCAGGAGGGCAGAACCGATGAGGCCCGAGGCCCCGGAGACGACTACACGCATGCCAGGGCCAACCGGGCCGCGGCGGTGCAGTATTCCCCGCGGCGTGGTTACTCGTTGGTGGTCACTCGTTGGTGTTCACCGACGACAGCTCGCCCACCGGCCACACCGCGGCCGGGCTGTACCACACGTAATCGGCCAGTTGCTCGGTGTAGCCGTTGGCCCAGAACACCACGCGGTAGGTGATGCGCGCCTGGATGCTCACTGTGCCCGGCCCGGGGGGAGTCCACATGCACGCCCGGTTGATGCCGGGCTCGGCGAGGTCGGGCACCCCGGTGAAGGCGGGCAGGGCACCGCTTCCCCTGCTGACGCTGGCATTGCGGGCCACGCAGGGTACGAAGCCGTCGAAGGGCGGCGAGGGGCGGGCCGGATCGGGGGTGAACACCACGCGGAAGTCGAGCGCCACCGGCGTGCTGAGCAGATACATCCTCCAACCCCGCCAGTCGGCCCGGTTGGAGGTCTGCGCCCGCCATGCGCCGGCGTGGATCGCCAGCCACGTCGGGTAGCGGGTGATCAGCCCGCCCCAGCGGGCCACCACCGGGTTGGGCCACACCCTCGGCTGCTCCAGCTGCAGGCCGTTGTACAGCCGGCTCACCTGGCTGCGCGGATTGATCATCGAGTCGTTGGCGTAGACCAGCTTGTAGCCGAGGAAGTGAGCTTGGCTGTCGCAGTACACGTTGAACGTGCGGAATGCGTTGCGCAGCGGACCGCGCGACACATTCGGCGAGGGGGAGTATTCGCCGAAGCTGACGATCTCGCTCTCGACGAAGATCCAGCGGTCGCTGTACACGGTCTGCCCGCGCACGTAGCGCTGCCCGTCGGAAGTGGTGCCCGGGTCGCGACCGATGAACGAGCACTGCGAGCCGCCATGGCGGGCGAACTCCGAACTGGACGGGATGGTGGTGTACCGCGCTAAGCGCCCGGTTGGGTTGCGCAAGTCCACCACCCGCGCCCCCTCCACGCAGAGCGGCGGCGGTGCG
>CAUJEE010000151.1 GCA_963169215.1 Actinomycetota bacterium | reverse complement strand
TTCGACTACCAACTCGCCGACGACCTTTCCCTGCCCGAGGGCGTGCGGGTGGTGATGCGCGACTGGCAGGACGGCACCCCCGCGGAAGGAGACGTGTACGACATCTGTTACGTCAACGCGTTTCAGAGCCAGCCAGAGGTGGCGTGGCCGCCGCGGCTGGTGTCGACCGTCGAGGACCCCGACTGGCCGGGTGAGTTCGTGATCGATCTCTCCACGCCGGACAATCGCGTGCTCGCCGCGGCGACAGTGGGGCAGATGGTGGAGCGGTGTGCGGCGAAGGGGTTCGACGCAGTCGAGTTCGACAACCTCGACACGTTCGTGCGCTTCGGAAGCCTGGGTTCCGGGGAGGTGGGATTCGGGCGCGCCGAAGCCGTCGAGTACGCCGTCACACTCGTCGGCCTGGCCCACGGGCGCGGGCTGGCGGCCGCCCAGAAGAACACGGTGGAACTGCTCGACGCCGACGTCGGCTTCGACTTCGCGATCGTTGAGCAGTGCGGTGAGTACGACGAGTGTGGAGAGTTCTCTGCCGTCTACGGCGACTTGGTTTTCGACATCGAGTACACCGACGTCGGCCTCGCCGCGGCCTGTGAGACGCTGAACGACGCGCCGACCGTCACATTGCGCGTCGGCGACCGTTACGAGCGCTGCTGAGGGCGTGCGCCGACCGGCCACATCCGCTGCGCCACCTGTCGTTGGGCCCTTGCCCGCGGCAGACGGGCGCGGTCAACTGAAGCCATGGCTCCCACCTATACGCCCTTCGGTGGCGTCGGCACGGTCACCGGCAGCCGCCACCTGATCGAATCCGACGGCTCGCGGATCCTGCTCGACTGCGGGCTGTTCCAGGGGTTGAAGGAGTTCCGCCAACGCAACTGGGAGCCGTTCCCGGCCGACGCGGCGAGCATCGACGCGGTTGTGCTCACCCACGCCCACCTCGACCACTGCGGCTACCTGCCGCGGCTGGTGAAGGAGGGCTTCAGCGGCCCGGTGTACGTCACCTACGACACCGGCAAGCTGATGGCCGTGGTGCTGCCCGACAGCGGGCGACTGCTGGAGGAGGAGGCCGGCTACGCCAACCGCAAGGGCTACTCCCGCCACCACCCCGCACTCGCGCTCTACACCGAGGACGACGCCTGGCGGGCGCTCGACCGGCTGCAGCCGGTCGGGTTCGACCAGCCCTTCACCCCCGCCCCCGGGTTCGAGGCGACGTTCCAGCCCGCGGGGCACATCCTCGGCTCGGCCATCACCCGCCTGCACGCGGGCGGCGTGACGCTGGTGGCCTCCGGCGACCTCGGGCGCGACGAACATCCCTTCCTCGTCTCCCCGGCGCCGATCGGTGAGGCCGACTGGGTGATCATCGAGAGCACCTACGGCGATCGTCGGCACATGGAGAACAGCACCGTCGAGCGTCTCGCCGACCTGATCACCCGCACCGCCGAACGTGGCGGCGTGGTGGTGATTCCCGCCTTCGCCGTCGACCGCACCGAGGTGGTGCTGTTCCACCTGCACCACCTGCACCTCGCGGGCCGCCTGCCCCCGATCCCGATCTACCTCGACAGCCCGATGGCCCTCGACGCGCTCAAGATCTACCGGACGGCGCTGGCCGACGAGGCCGCCGACATCAGCCGTGAGTTCTGGGGCCGGGCCAGTGTGCTCGACCTGCCCGCGCTGGAGGAAGTGGTCGACACCCAGGGCAGCAAGCGGGTGAGCAGGCGCAACGGATCGGCGGTGATCATCGCCGGCGCGGGGATGGCCAGCGGCGGCCGGGTGGTGCACCACCTGAAGAGCTTCCTGCCCGATCCGCGCAACTCGGTCGCGTTGGTGGGCTATCAGGCCGAGGGCACGCGTGGAAGGCAGCTGCTGGAGGGCGCCACCAGCGTGAAGATCCACGGGCAGTACGTGCGGGTGCGGGCCGAGGTGTGCGACCTCAACGGCTTCTCGGTGCACGCCGACAGCGATGAGCTGATCGAGTGGTTGCGCACCTCCACGCGTGAACCCAACGGCGTGTTCATCACCCACGGCGAACCTGCGGCCGCGTTGGCCCTGCGCCGCCGGATCGAGAGCGAACTCGACTGGACGGGGGTCACCCCCACGCTGTTCGAGCGGCTCAGTCTGTCAAGGCCGAGCTGAGACGCGCGCTCTCGCGCTCGCGTAGGGCGGCGTTGGTGCGCTGGCGTTCGAGCACCTGGTCGAGGGTCTTGGCCGCCTGCGCGATCGGGTGCTCGGCGAAGAAGGCCTGCACGTCGGCCACCAACTCGGGCGCGGTGAGCAGCTTCACCGGCTCGATCATGCGCACGATCGAACTGCTGGGGAAGCGCTCGTTGGCCTCCACCCAACGCTGTCGAACCTGCGCCCACGCGTACTGGCCCTGCCAGCGGTTGGCGATGCAACGATTCAGCAGGTACGGCGCGTTCTGCGTGCGCACGTCGGCGGAGAAGGCCAGCTCGACCGTGCGCGCCAGTTCGTCCTCTGCGGGGAACTCGGCCAGCGCGAACAGGTAGCGCAGCTCCTCCTGGGGCGTGGCTGCGGCACGGAAGCGGCGCACGAACTCGGCGTGATCGGCGGCTGTGCCCACCGAGGCGACGGCGGTGGTGGCCGCGGCGAGCAGCTCGGGGTCGACAATCGCACTATCTGGACCGGCGCCGCTGTCGGCGACTATGTCGCGGCAGCGCTGCTGGGCTTCGTGGTCGTCGGCCAGCACCGCCACCAGGCCCACCAGTAGCCCACGCAGCTTGGCGGTGAGGTCGTCCTCGCCCGCGGCGGGGGCCCAGCCGATGGCCGCCAGCGCCGGCCCGGCAAACGCGCCCACCCGGGAGCGGAAGGCGGCATGGGCTTCGCCTTCCACCAGGCGGCCGACACCACGCAGGCCGACGGCGATCGCCTGCCACACCGCGAGATCGCGGTCGTCGGCGAAGCCCTCGACGAAGGCGAGGAAATCGCTTGCCGCGAGGCGGCCCGCCACGACCTCGTTCCACGCGTCGTCGACCAGGTTGTAGCGGTCGACGACGGTGAGGCTGCTCAGCGCCGGCCCCAGCAGACGAGCACGCAGGGTGGCGTCGTAGGCAACGCGGAAGTAGCCGTGGCCGCCGGCATTCACCACCACCGTCGCATCGGGCGAGGGCAGCGCTACGCGCATCTCCGCGCTGTCGAACAGCAGCTTGCGCTCCTCGCCGTCGACCAGCAGATGCACGGGCACGACGAACACGGTGGGGTCGTCGCTGTCGCCATAGGCGAAGCGCTGCTGGCCGAGCACCAACTCGCTGCCGTCGAGGCGCGCCGACACCAGCGGATAGCCGGCCTGCCAGATCCAACTGTCCATCAGCGCCCGCACCGGGGTGCCGGTCACCGCCTCCTCGATGCGGTCCCACAGGTCGCCGGTCTCGGTGTTGCCGTACTCGTGGGTACTGAGGTAGTGGCTCACACCCTGTCGGAACCCCTCCGGGGTGAGGTACTGCTCGAGCATGCGCAGCAGTGCGCCGCCCTTCTGGTAGGTGAGCACGTCGAACATGCCCTCGCAGTCGGCCGGGGCCTCCACCGGGTACTCGACGGTGCGCGTGCTCGCCAGCGAGTCAACCTCGAACGCCGCGCTGCGCTCGAGGCTGAACGCAGCCCACCGCTTCCAGTCGGGGCGGTAGTCGTTGCAGCAGGCCACTTCCATGAACGTCGCGAAGGCCTCGTTGAGCCAGATACCGTTCCACCACTTCATCGTCACCAGGTCGCCGAACCACATGTGCGCCAACTCGTGGGTGATCACATCGGCCAGGTTCTGCAACTCCATCTGTGTGCTGGCCGCAGGATCGGCGAGCAGCAGACTCTCGCGGTAGGTGATGCAGCCAAGGTTCTCCATCGCCCCCGCGGCGAAGTCGGGCAGGGCCAGCATGTCGCACTTCTCGGTGGGGTAGGAGATGCCGTAGTAGCGCTGGTACCAGTCGAGGGCAAATGCTCCCACGTCGAGGCCGAAGGCGGTGAGGTGCGCCTTGCCCGGCACGTGCACGATGCGCAGCGCGATCGGATTGTCGGGCTCGCCGAGGCGTGGCACGAGTACCGCCTCGGTGACCTCCAGAGGACCGACAACGACCGCGACCAGGTAGGTGCTCATCGGCATGGTGGGGGCGAAACGGACCGCGAGCTTGCCGTTGGCCTGCTCGGCGCGCTCC
>CAUJEE010000150.1 GCA_963169215.1 Actinomycetota bacterium | reverse complement strand
GACAGCCTCACCGACACCATCGCCGCCGTCGCCGCGTTGAGCACCCTGCCAGCATGAACACCACCACCCCCGAACACCCCGCCACGCCCCGACCACTACTCCGCGACACCTCTAGTTCGGCGCCATCACCCACGATGGTGGCGGCGGCGCCGTTGCCCAGTGGGGGAGCGAGCGAACCGTGCTCGACGCACACGCGGTGCAGCACACCGATGCCGTCGATCGGCGCGGTGAAGCGGGGCGGCCCGCCGTCGAGCCACAGGCGGGTGCCGTCGGTGAGTGCCACGTCACCGCGCCCATCGTCGACAGCCCGCGCCCCGAGGCGGTGTGCCGCGTCGAGCAGCCACCACCCAGGGGTGGCTCGCCGACAATCGACCGAGTTGGCGAACACCAGCGCGCGCAGCGCCTCGCGCGGCATCGGGAAACGTGCCCCCAACTCGTAGGGCGGGCGGGACGTCACCGACGGGCGGTTCAGCGCGGTCTCGACCTCGTCGGCCACTGCGAGCACCACCGCCCGCCGCTCGTGCGCCAACGCCGAGAGCACGGGGGGCAGGCTGTCGTCGTCGAGCGCCACTGTCAGGCGCTCGCACGGTTGCCAGGCCTCCGGCGTCGATTGGCCGGGGGCGACGAGGCAGTTGCGGCCGAGGAGCGGTGCGGGACCGATCACCGCGTCACTATACCGAACAGATGTTCCCCCACCGCGCGGGTGCGCCTGACGTGGCGGGTTGTCAACCGGCGCTGAGTTGGTCGATCACCGGGCGCCACTCGTCGGCGTTGAGCATGCCCGACACGTAGAAGTTGATGCGGGTGATGATGTCGCCGTAGCGCTCGAGGATGGCCGCGGCCACCTTGTCGGGCGTGGCGACGACGGCGAAGGTGTGCAGCATCTCGTCGGAGATGAGGTTGCCCATCTCCACCCACTTGCCCGCCTTCGACAGCGCGTTCAACTCGGGCTGCAGGTCGCCCCAGCCGTGCAGCTCGAGCACGCCTCGATAGGCCGGGGTGCTGCCGTAGAACGCGATCTGCTGGCGGATGATGGTTGCGATCTGCTCCATCTGTTCGTCGTTGCGGCCGGTGACGACGAAGCTGGGGCCGGCGATGTCGAAGCCCTCCATCGTGTGCCCGGCCTTGGCCCGCCCGTTGGCCAGCGCGGGCAGAGTGACCTCGCGCAGGTAGCGCTCGGTGGTGAACGGGTGGCACAAGAAGCCATCGGCCACCTCGCCGGCCACCTCGGTCATCATCTCGCCGACACCGGCGAGGTTCACCAACGGCGGGCCGAACCCGTCCCAGTCGGAGCGGTCGGGGCTGAAGAACGGTGTCATCAGCGTGTGCGTGTAGAACTCGCCGCGAAAGTCGAGCGGAGTGCCGTTCTGCCATGTGTCCCAGATGGCGCGCATGGCGAGGATCAGCTCGCGCATGCGCGGCGCAGGGTGGCCCCACTCCATGCTGAAGCGCTTGGTGATGTGCGGCTTGATCTGGCTGCCGAGGCCGAGGATGAAGCGCCCCTTCGAGTAGGCCTGCAGATCCCAGCCGATGTTGGCCAGGGTCATCGGATTGCGGGCGAACGCGACCGCGATCGCAGTTCCCAGCTGTGTTTGATGGGTCTCACCGGCGGCGAGCAGCAGCGGGAAGAACGGGTCGTGGGCCGTTTCCGCGGTCCACAGCCCGGAGTAGCCCTCGGCCTCCAGCGCGGCCGCGTTGGCTGCCGCCGTTGCCAGGTTGCCCATCATGATCGTGTCGACCTTCATCACGCCCTCCTTCGTCGTCGCCCCGAACGTAGTCGCCGACACGTCGCGCGAGGGAAACGACGGCGCGGCCCGGGCAAGCCTTCAGTCGGCCTGGTCGCGCAGGAAGCGCTCGAATTCGGCGGCCAGTTCGTCGGCGCTGGGCAGCTCGCCGGGCAACGAGCTGGCCTGCTCGGCGGCCTGGTCGTGGAGCGCTTCCAGCTGGCGCACCATCTCGCGGTGCTCGTCGTTGCCGGCCACCAGTTGGTCGATGCGTCGCCGTTGCTGCTCGGCCTCGCGTTCGAGCTCGGCGGTGGGCACGCGCACGCCACTCACGTCCTCCAGCGCGCGAAGGAGCGCCACGGCTGCCGCCGGGTAGGGCATGGTGGCCACGTAGTGCGGCACTCGCACCCACAAGCCGAGCGCAGGGACGCCCACCTCGGTGAGCGAGTGTTCGAGCACCGACGAGATGCCGGCCGGCACGTCGACGCTGCCCTTGTCGTAGGGGAGCGGCGCGATCAGCTCGGCCGACGGTGACGTACACGACAACTGTGGCGGTCGGGTGTGCGGCGTGGCGAAGGGATAGGCGCCGAGCGCGACGGCGGCGGTGACCCCCAGCCGGGCGACGAGCTGCGACACGTCGGCGGCGAACGCGTGCCACACCATGTCGGGTTCGGGGCCGGTGAGCAGCACCACCTCGCGGCCGGCCTGGTCGGTGCCGTGGCGCAACTCGATCTCGTCCCACGTCAGGTTGGTGTTCACACCTTCACGGATCTCCATCACCGGGCGGCGGGCGCGATAGTCGATCAGCCGATCGGAGTCGAACGTGGCCAACAGGCGGGCGCCGCCGAGGCCACGGTCGACGGCGGTGATGGCCGCAGCGGCAGCCCCACTGGCGTCGATCCAGCCGCCGAAGTGCAGCACCAAGACAGCGTCTTGCAGCTCGGGCAGTTCGCCGCGCAGGGAGTGCAGTGCGCTCATCGCCACGTACGGTATCGGCCCCGGTCGGCTGTGGCGCGGCGGCAGGTATCGTGCCCTTCATGGCCATAGATGTCACCGACGAAACATTCCAGACCGAGGTGATCGAGCGTTCCAAGCAGGTGCCGGTGATCGTCGATCTGTGGGCGCCGTGGTGCGCCCCGTGCCGCACGCTGGGGCCGATCCTGGAGAAGGTGGTCGATGCCACCGCGGGCAAGGTGGTGCTGGTGAAGGTCGACACCGACCAGAACCCGGCCGTCGCCCAGGCGTTCCAGGTGCAGTCGATCCCGGCCGTGTACGCGATGAAGGACGGCCAGGTGGTCGACGCCTTCATGGGTGCCTATCCCGAGCACATCGTGCAGCAGTTCGTCGACGCGCTGTTGCCCACCGAGGGCGAACAGCAGATCGCCAGCCTGCTGGCCGAGGGCAGCGAGGGCGCGTTCCGCGCGGTGCTCGACCTGGAGGCGGGCAACGAGGACGCGATCGTCGGCCTGGCCGAACTGCTCATCGCCCGCGGCGAGAGCGACGAGGCGCTGCAGTACCTGGCCCGCATCCCCGAGACAGAGCGCACCCGGGTGGTGGCGGCCAAGGCGCGGGTGAACCTGGCCCCCGACGACGACTACGACGCCACCCTCACCAATCTGCTCGACAAGGTGAAGGGCGACGACGAGGCCCGCCAGCAGTTCGTCGACATCCTCGAACTGATGGGCTCGCACGACCCGCGCACCGCCCAGTACCGCAAGCAGCTCACCGCCCGCCTCTACTGACCAAGTCGGCGTTCAGGCCGGGCCGGCGCCCGACCCACCGCCGACTTGTTGGTAGGACTCGAGCGGGTCGCAGGTGCACACCAGGTTGCGGTCACCGTAGGCAGCGTCGATGCGCGACACGGGCGGGAAGTACTTCGCGCGACGCACCGCCGGCAGGGGATAGGCACCGAGTTCGCGCGAGTACGGTCGGTCCCACTGACCCAACAGGTCGTCGGCGGTGTGCGGCGCGTGCCGCAACGGGCTGTCGTCGAGCGGCCACTCACCGGCCGCGACGCGATCGATCTCGGCGCGGATCGACAACATCGCCGCACAGAAGCGGTCGAGTTCGGCCAGCGTCTCACTCTCGGTGGGTTCGATCATCAGCGTGCCCGCGACGGGGAAGCTCATCGTCGGCGCGTGGAAGCCGTGATCCATCAGGCGCTTGGCAACATCGTCGACGGTGACGCCTGTGTCCTTGGTGATGTCACGCAGATCGACGATGCACTCGTGGCCCACGCGCCCGTGCACGCCGGTGTAAAGCACGGGGAACGCATCGCGCAGCCGGGTGGCGACGTAGTTGGCGTTGAGGATCGCCACCGCCGTCGCGTCGGTGAGCCCCGCGCCGCCCATCAGCGCGATGTACGCCCACGAGATCGGCAGGATTCCCGCCGATCCGTAGGGCGCGGCCGCCACCGGCCCCACCGGCGCGCCTTCGGCCAGCGGGTGCGAAGGCAGGAACGGGCGCAGGTGCTCGCGCACCGCCACCGGCCCCACCCCCGGCCCACCGCCGCCGTGGGGGATGCAGAACGTCTTGTGCAGGTTGAGGTGGCTGACGTCGGCGCCGAACTTGCCCGGTTGCGCGAGCCCGACCAGTGCGTTGAGGTTGGCACCGTCGACATAGACCTGCCCGCCGAACTCGTGCACCAACGCGCAGATGTCGCCGATCGCCTCCTCGAACACGCCGTGGGTCGACGGGTAGGTCACCATCGCCGCGGCCAAGGTGTCGCCGGCCGCGGCGGCCTTGGCACGCATGTCGGCGAGATCGACGTTGCCCTGCTCGTCGCACGGCACCACGACCACCTGCAACCCGGCCATCACCGCGCTGGCCGCATTGGTGCCGTGTGCACTCGCCGGGATGAGGCACACGCGACGGCCGGTATCGCCACGGCTGTGGTGATAGGCGCGGATCGCGAGC
Organism: Actinomycetota bacterium; assembly: GCA_963169215.1. Lineage (GTDB taxonomy): Bacteria > Actinomycetota > Acidimicrobiia > Acidimicrobiales > Ilumatobacteraceae > UBA668. Next base: position 13,858 of record CAUJEE010000150.1, on the reverse strand, counting down.
AGACCGGCGAACTCGCCCTGGCTGCCCGCGTTCGGTTGCAGGCTCACCGCGTCGTAGCCGGTGACGGCGACCAGCATCTGCTCCAGCCGGTCGATCAGCGCGCGGTATCCCTCGCTTTCGTCGTCGGGGGCGAAGGGGTGCACGGCGGTGAACTCCGGCCAGGTGATGGGCATCATCTCCGCAGCCGCGTTGAGCTTCATCGTGCACGAGCCGAGGGGGATCATCGTGCGATCGAGGGCCAGATCGGCGTCGGCCAGGCGGCGCAGGTAGCGCAGCATCTCGTGTTCGCTGTGGTAGCGGTTGAACACCGCCTGGTGCAGGATTGCATCACTGCGCCGATCGGTGAGTCCGGCATCGATCGCGCCCATGTCGCCGCCGCTCTCGGGCACGGCCGCGCCGAACAGGGTGAGCACGCGGTGCACCACTTCGGCCGTGGTGGTCTCGTCGAAGCTGATGCCGACGTGGCGCTCGTCGACGCGCCGCAGGTCGAGGCCGTCGGCTCGCGCCGCACCGATCACCGCGTCGGCGTCGCACTCGACGGTGAGCGTGTCGAACCACGATTCGTGGGCCAGAGTGCGACCGGCGCGGCGCAGACCGGTGGCAACCGTGGAAGTGAGACGGTGTACGCGTTCGGCGATGCGACGCAGGCCGTCGGGGCCGTGCCAGCAGGCATACATCCCGGCCATGTTGGCCAAGAGCACCTGTGCGGTGCAGATGTTGGAGGTCGCCTTCTCGCGGCGGATGTGCTGCTCGCGTGTTTGTAGCGCGAGGCGTAGCGCAGGTCGCCCCTCGGTGTCGGTCGATACGCCGACCAGGCGGCCGGGCATCGACCTGGTGAGCGCCTCGCTGGTGGCCATGAACGCGGCGTGCGGTCCGCCGTAGCTCATCGGCACGCCGAAGCGCTGCGCCGAGCCGATGGCGATGTCGGCCCCGAGCGCACCCGGTGGCGTGGCCAGCACACAGGCCAGCAAGTCGGTGGCCACGACCACGATTGCGCCGACATCGTGAGCCGCGGCGATGGCCCGCCGCCAGTCGGGCACCGCGCCGGTGGAGGTGGGCAGGCTGAGCAGCACGCCGAAGCAGTCGGCGGGCGACAGGTCGGCAGCCGGCGAGTGGTCGACGACAACTTCCAGGCCCAGCGGTTCGGCGCGTGTACGCAGCACGGCGAGCGTCTGCGGGTGCACGTCGTGATGCACGAGGAAGCGGGTCGACGCAGCCTGCGAGGCCCGCTTGGCCATGGTCATCGCCTCCGCCGCTGCCGTCGCCTCGTCGAGCAGCGACGCGTTGGCCAGCTGCATGCCGGTGAGGTCGGCCACCATCGTCTGGTAGTTGAGCAGCGCTTCCAACCGGCCTTGGCTGATCTCGGGCTGATAGGGCGTGTAGGCGGTGTACCACGCCGGGTTCTCGAGCACGTTGCGCTGAATCACCGCCGGCAGGTGTGTGCCGTAGTAGCCCATGCCGATCAGGCTCGTGCGCGGTCGGTTGCGCGCCGCGATTGCCCGTAACTCGGCGAGCACGTCGGCCTCGGTGCGCGGCCCGGGCAGATCGAGCGCGGTGGCGCTGCTGATCGCGGTGGGCACCGTCTCGGCCAGCAGCGCGTCGATCGACTCGGCGCCGATGGTGCGCAGCATGTACTCGCGTTCGACAGGAGAGGGACCGATGTGTCGGCCGATGAAGTCGCTGTCGGCGAACAGGTCGGCACCGACGGCGGCGATCACCGCGCCGGTGGTGTCGGGGGTGGGGCGTGCAGTCATCGGGGCCTCCGGTGCTCGAGCTACGTCCCCCGCTGTCATTTGTGCCTGAGAGCTTCCCCGTCGCGGTGTCCCGAGGCGGGTTTCCCCTTCGGCGAGCCGGTCGGACCGACTGCTTTCCAGCGTTGCCCACCCGTCCGGTCCGTTGGCCTGAGAGATTCCGGGGTGGTTGCTCCTTCGGCGCCGGCCGTGCTGGCTGCACGGTCGCCTCTCCCGGACAGGTGTGTGGCAACACCGACCCTATCCGCGGCGCACTCCAATAGGCGGCGATGCCGCGCTGGTGGGTAGCTTCGGCGTGATGACGATCCTCGAAAACGTGCGTGCCCTCACCATCCCCATCGGCGATCTCGGCGGGCGGTGGATGCTCGACCCGGAGGTGATCGGTGGGGCCCGCGAGTGGGGCTACCCCAACGGCTACGCCTACTACGTGACGGGCAGGGGCGGGGTGCTGGGCGATGTCGACGCCGATGTCGTCGCCTCCGCCTTCGGGTTTTTCCACCCGGCCTTGGTGCGCAAGATGTGGGAGGGCGGTGTGGGGGTGGAGGGCGCCCGCGCCTCGGCCGCGCGCTACGGCGCAGGGTGCGCCGAGTACGGACGCCGTCGGTTGCAGGGCTTCGCCGAGGCGACGCGCTTGGCCGAGCTCGCCGGGCGCGTCGTCGCCGGTGCCGACGTCACCGGCCTGGCGCTGTTCGCCGGCTGGCGGGCCGAACCATTGCCCGCCGACGACGCGGCGAGGGCGTTCGTGTTGATGCATGTGCTGCGCGAGTTGCGCGGCAGTGTGCATGTGCTCGCTGTCGTCGCCAGTGGGCTCAAGCCGGTGGAGGCGGTGCTGGCCACCGGCGGCGAGGAGAACGCCCGTCGGTTCGGGTGGCCCGAGCCGTTCCCTGCCGTTGGGCCGCAGGCCAAGGAGCGGGCCGAGGCACTGACCGACGAGATCCTCGCCGGGTTGTACGCGCAGGTGCTGAGCGCCGACGAGGCTCGGGAGTTGGTGGCCCTGGTGACCGCGCTGCGCTCGCACCTGGCCTGATCGACGGGTCGGCGAATCCACCGCCGGGCCGGCGGTCGCACCTACCCGGCGGGTCAACTACGCTCGTTAGTGCTGACCGGCGTCGAGAGCAGCATGCGGCGACCGGGTAACGCACTCCATCGAAGGCGACCACGGGCCGCCACCCACGACAGGACGGTATTTCCATGGGATTCTTCAAGGACATCAAGAAGCTCAGCGACCAGGGCAAGGAATTTCGCAAGCAGAACCCGGTCGACCAACAGATCGCCAACGCGCAGAACTCGATGGCCCAGGCCAGCGCGATGATGGCCGACATGGCCAACCAATCGGCGGCGGCGACGGCGGCGATGGCCAATGGCGTCGATGCCTTCGCCACGGTCACGTCGGCCACGCAGACAGGGGCGATGATCAACTTCAACCCGGTGGTCGATCTCGATCTTCTGGTGACCATGCCCGGCGGGGCGCCGCTGCCGGTGCGCAAGCAGGAGACGGTGATGCAGATGTACCTCAGCCGCTGCCAGCCCGGCTCGCGCTTGGCGGTGAAGATCGACCCGGCCAACCCCGCGGGTCTGTGGATCGACTGGGCCCGCCCGGCCTGACACGACAAGTCGAGACTCCGCGTGCGGGCGGGTCGTGGTGTCGCTCTACAACGTGCCGTAGGGGAGCGCGCTGCCGGTGGCACCGGTGGCGCGCACCTCGTCCACCGCGGCGTGTAGGTCACCGACGAACGCGGGGATGAGGCCGTCGTGGATCGCGCTCACGGTGCAGTGCAATGACGGAGGCGGACCCTGCCGGTCGACGTACCACCCGCGGCGGGCGAGGGCATCGCCGACGGCGAACATGTCGACCGGCTCCGCGCCTGTCGGGCCCGACTCGTCGGCGGCGAACGCCACCAAGGTGGTGTCCGGCGCGGCCAACAGCCGCAGACCGGGCACGTCGGCGATTGCGTCGGCCAATTCGACTGCCGCCCGCCGCGCCGCCGCGGTAAGACGCAGGTAGCCGTCATCGCCGAGGAAGTGCATCACCGCCCAGGCTGCGGCCCACGGCCCGCCACCCTTCGACCCGAGCACCGCCGGTGATCCGTAGAGCCCGCCCAACCAGTTGTCGGTGATGAACACCTGGTGGGCGCGCAGTCGGCTGTCGCGGTGAATGATCACCGACGCGCCCTTGCCTGTGTAGCCGTACTTGTGCAGGTCGACGGAGATGCTCGTCACTCCCGGCACGGCGAAGTTCCAGCGCGGCACACTCACTCCCAGGCGCTGGAGGTAGGGGAGGGTGACTCCACCCATGCAGGCATCGACGTGGCAGTTGATGTCGCGTGCAGCAGCGATGGCGGCGATCTGCTCGACCGGGTCGACCACGCCCTGCGGGTATTGAGGTGCCGAGGCCACCAACAACACCGTGTTGTCGTCGACGGCAGCGGCCATCGCCGCCGGGTCTGCCCGCCAGTCGTCGCCCACGGGCACCCGCCGGTCTTCGACGCCGAAGTAGTGGCAGCCCTTCTCGAACGCAGCGTGGGCGCTCGTCGGCAGGACGATGTTCGGGGTGGTGATGCCCCGTTCCGTGCGCCCGCGTTCGCGGGCGGCCTTCACCGCCATCAGCAGGCTCTCCGTGCCGCCGCTGGTGAGGAACCCTGCCGCGTCGTCGCCGCCCTCGGTCCAATCGGCCACCACGGCAAGTATTTCCTGCTGGATACGGCGCAGGCTGGGGAAGGCCCCCGTGTTGAGTCCGTTCTCGCAGGCGAGCAGGCGGTGGGCCTGCTCGGCCACGGCCAACACGTCGTCGCCCCCGTGGTAGACGAGGGAGAACACGCGTCCTTCACGCCAGCGCACGTCGTCTGTGCGGTAGGCGGCGAGTCGGCTGAGGACTTCGTCTTGGGTGAGCCCGTGCGGCGGAATTGACATGGGGCGAAGCTAGTGCGCCGGGCTAGCGTCGCCCGACGTGGGTGTGGCGATTCCTCTCGCGATCTCGGCGGCGGTGCTGCTCGGTGTGTCCGACTTCTTCGCCGCTCGTGCGGCGCGCGCTGCCCCGGCTGTCACCGTGACGCGAACGGCTGTGGGGCTGAGCGCGGTTCTCTCACCGCTGTTGCTGTTGGTGGCGGAGCCGCAGTGGATTGCCGGCGACTTGGCTATCGGTGGCTTGTCCGGTCTGTGCATGACCATCGGCTTAGTCCTGCTCTACCGCGGCTACGCGGTCGCGCGAATGGGAGTTGTTGCACCGCTCTCGTCAGCACTGCTTGCTGTCGTGCCGATCGCGTGGGATGGCGCCAATGGGGAGCGCCCTGGGGTGCTCACTGGCGCCGGCATGGGTTTGGGTGCGCTCGCGGTCGTGCTCACCTCGTACACCCCTAGCGGGCGGGGGAGCTTCAGTGCGGGAGTCACGCTCGGTCTGGCCAGCGGTGTTGCGTTCGGTGTCTCGTTCACGATGATGGGGGAGGTGTCGTCGGCCGCTGGTCTGGCGCCGGTGATCGTGCAGCGCTGGGTGGCGGCAGGCTTTCTTGCCCTGCTCGCGCTGGTGCGCCGGGAACCGTTCGTCGCTTCTCCTCCGGCACGCTCCCGGGCACTCGCCGCCGGGGTGCTCGGCCTGGTGGCGATCGGGGCTCTGCAGACGGCTCTTCAGCGCGGCACGTCGGGACCGGTGGCCGTCGCCTCGTCGCAGTTCGCCACTGTCGCCGTGGTCGCCTCGGTGTTGTTCAACCACGAGCGGATGCGCTGGTGGCAGGCGGTCGGTGTGGCCACCACAGCCGTGGCCGTAGCCCTCATCGCAATCGGCGGGTGAGCGCACCCTCGCGGTGTTGACAGCAGGTGACGCAAGTCGGCGGAGCTAGCGTGCAAACCATGTCGACCAAGCCCGTTGTCTCCATTCCCGCCGGTGATCCGCCTCGTGAACTCACGATCGACGACGAACAAGTCGGTGAAGGTGACGAAGCGGCCATCGGCTCGCGTGTTGTCGTGCACTACGTAGGGGTCGCGTGGAGCACCGGCGAGGAGTTCGACGCGAGTTGGAACCGAGGGGAGACCTTCGACTTCCGGCTCGGGGCCCGTGAGGTGATCGAAGGCTGGGACCGAGGGGTGAAGGGGATGCGAGTCGGCGGTCGGCGACGGCTCACCATTCCGCCGGAGATGGGCTACGGCAGCCGTGGTGCTGGTGGCGTGATCAAGGGCGGCGAGACGTTGGTGTTCGTCGTCGACTTGGTGGCGGTGCGCTGATCTCGATCAAGTGCCGAGCGGCGGGATCGCTATGGCAAGTAGCGCCGCACGGAGACGACGCGGTACATCGGGATGTTGCTGATGCGTACTACGTCGCCCGCGCGGGGCGCCTGGATCCACTGAGTGGCGCTGATCGCGATGCCCACATGACCGATGACATTGCTGCCCGGCGAGGTCTCGAGAAAGACCAGGTCGCCCGCCCTGATGCCCTCGGTGGCCCATGCCACAGCGTGGCCGAGCTTGGCCTGTGCCGCGCTGTAGTGAGGCAACCGCACGCCGACCTGCGCGTACGCCTTCAGCGTTAGTCCGCTGCAGTCCCACGCATCAGGGCCGGCGGCGTAGACGCGATACGGCTCGCCGAGTTGAGCCCGAGCGAAGGCGAGCACGGTGTCGACCTTCGATCCCGTCGCGACGCCGGTTGTCACCACCTGCGATGCCGGCAGTCGTCCACCGGCGGGCACCACCAGTTGCATGCCGGGGTGGATCACGCTGTGCCGTTGCATGTTGTTGGCGGCCAGCAGCGCGGCCAGGGTCACCCCCAGCCGGTTGGCGATGCGCACCAGCCCGTCACCCTTCACGACGACGTATCGCTCGCCCGTGGTCGGGGTGCTGGGTGCCGTCACCGTCGGCGCGGGTGCCTGCGCGGCCGGCAATACGCCGCCGGCAGGAACGGCCAACTGCATGCCGGGAAGGATCACGCTCGTCTTGGTTAGGTGGTTGGTGGTCAACAGCGCGGTGAGCGTCACACCCAGACGGTTGGCGATGCGCACCAACGAGTCGCCCCTCACCACCGTGTACACCGCGGCCGCCCCCGGCGATCCGGCGGGGAGGTGTCCACCGCGGGGCACCTGCAACTGGCGTCCGGGGTGGATGACACTGGAACGGGTGAGACCGTTGAGTGCGAGCAGGTCGGCCATCGGCACGCCGAGCTTGGCCGCGATGCCAGACAGCGAGTCGCCCTTCACGACCGTGTAGACCAAGCCACTCGGTGCCACCGCCGCCGGGGCGGCATGGGCGGACGGAGCGTCGAACATCACCGAGGCCGACGAGGCCGCGAGCGCGAGCGCGATTCCGGCGGCGATCTTGCGGAGCGATTGTTGCACGGCGTCACCTCCGGGGGGCGTTGGGACCGGTCAATTAGTGATCGGCAACTGTCAACTAAAGCTTTATGAAGTCTTGACCGAATTCAACCTGTAGTCAAGCTTAATCGCGCGGTGCGCGGTCACTGTGGTCCACATTACCAGCCCTTTCGCGCGTTGCGTCAGCAGCCGCTGGCCGAGCGCACGATTGGGTACGGATCGACGGCGGTTCCGCCGCGAGGGTGAATCTCCAGATGAAGGTGAGGCCCTCGGGCGTTGCCGGTTGATCCGACGTATCCCAGCAGAGCACCTGCTGCTACATGCGATCCGCGGGTGATGCCTGGTGCGACCCGGTCGAGGTGGGCGTGGAAGAAGTAGGTGCCGTCAGGCAGGGTGAGATACACGGCGTTGCCGGCCAGCGACCCGGGATAGTCGACGTTGATCTTGGTGATCGTGCCCGCCCGCGAGGCGTAGATCGGCGTGCCGCGGGGCACCATCATGTCGATTCCTTGGTGCCTGCGCCCGCCCGAACGCGGCGCGCCGAACGAGCTGCGAATCGCGCAGGTGCGCGGCAGGGGCAGAAACTGCAGGTCGGCTGCGCCGTGGTGGCCTCCGACAGCTGGCGACGCGGCTGTGGCCGCCGGTGCCGGGGCAGTCGGGGCGGTGAGTGCCTGCACCGCCGCGGCGAGCGAACTGCGGGTGAGTGGGTCGGCGATCCCTGTCGCGGCGAGTCCCGTCCGCGTCTGGAAGGTGCGCACCATCGCGGTGGTCGAGACACCGTAAATGCCGTCGGCCCCGCCGCGGGGGGTGAGCCCGACTGCGATCAGCAACCTCTGCAGCGATGCCACCTCGCTTCCGCGGGCGCCGGGCGCGAGCTGCGCGAGGTCGGGTGCCGTAGGTGTCGAGGGAACAGTGGTCACCGGAACAGTGGTCACCGGAACTGTGCTGGCCGGAACTGTGCTGGCCGGAACCGTGCTGGCCGGAACCGTGCTGGCCGGAACCGTGCTGGCCGGAACCGTGCTGGCCGGAACAGTGGTCGTCGTCTGAATCTGGATCGTTGTGGGCGTCGGCGTCGGCGTGACGGCTGGTTGTGCCGCCACCAGCAGGGCCGCAGTTCCGGCATCGAGCGCACCGGACGGTCGGACGCGACGGGTCTGTTGGAAGTACTTGACCGCCGCCGCGGTGTATCTGCCGTACACGCCATCGGCTCCGCCGCGTACGGTGATCCCGAGCGCGAGCAGCTGCTGCTGCATCGTCACCACCTCCGGTCCGCGCTTGCCGATGGCCAGCAGCGGCGTGGCCGGCACCACGCCGAGCAAGGTGGCGGTGGCACGGTCGACGACACCGGTCGACGGCAGGCCACGACGGCGCTGGTACTCGGCTACCGCTGCCGTCGTGCCTGGGCCATACCAACCGTCGGCACCTCCGGCGGGCGTGATCCCGGCTGCGATCAATGCCCTTTGGATGGCGGTGACAGTGCGTGAGTGGTCGCCGCGCTGGGCGACGACAGCCGGCACCGTGTCGGCGGTGGCGGAAGGGGTGCTACCGCCGGCGAACAGCAGCAGCCCGCCGACGAGGAGGATTGCGCCGACGGGGCGTCGACCGAGAGTGAGCATCGAGATCTCCTGGTTGCTGCCCGCAGGGCTCCACCGTAGCCCGAACACGCCCGCCGCGCCCCCAGTTTTGTAATCAATTCGTAATATTGGTCATCTAGCAGGGGCGACGCGGCGCCGGTGAATCACGGGTAGTAGCCGGCGTACACGTACAGGGTGATTTGGCCGCCACTGACGGTTATCGCGTTGAGGCCGAGCACGTCGCTGCCGCGGATCGCCTGCGGGGGCGAGACGCTGTAGTCGAACAGGTATTGGAACAGCAGCGGTGGCGCACCGTCGTGGACGAACGTGACCACCCCAGTGCCCTCGGGGGCGAGCTGGAACCCGCCGGTGGGTGCGGCCAGCACGTCGGCCACGATGTCGTCGGGGTTCTCGCCGAGCATGAACGGGTCGTAGAACACCGCTGCGTATGCGGCGTCGACGGCATCGACCAGCTCGAACAGGTCGGCGGCGCTGCCCAGCGCCTTGTCGGGCGCGCCCGAATCGAAGCCGGTGAAGCCGACCATGACCACCCGCAGCGACGGGTCGTCGGCGCTGATCGTGAGCGGTGCATAGGTGCTGAAGTCGACACCCATGTTGTCGACCCCGCCCGGATCCTCACAAGAAAGCTCGGGCAGGGCCGCGCACGACTCGTAGCGGTAGACCTGCAGCTCCATCGGGGTTTCACCCCAGTCGAGCGCGCGGCGCACGAAGTACTGGCCGTCGCTGAGGGGTGCGCCCGCGGCCGGGAGCGCGGGGGAGGGCGTGCCGTGGAAGTCGTCGCCGCAACAAGGCAGGGCATACGACACGCTGGCGGTGACGCTGTCGTCGGCGACCGTCCAGCCGGCGCGCGGGGCAACCGTCGTCGCCGCGCCGGCGGTGGTGCCCGGTGCGTCGGTGCCGGGCGTGGAGCTCGGTGGGGCAGTGGTGGCTCCTGGCGAGGTGGTGCCCGGGTCGGTGCTCGTCTTCGACGAACAGGCGGCGAGGACAACCGCGATGACGAGGGCGGCTGCCGCTAACCGCGTCGATGTGTTCCTGCCGTTCATGTCCGACCTCCTCGATCGTCGACACCGCTATGACGGCAGTCTGCACCTCGGGGGAGACCTCGGTCTAGTCCGTTGCGGCCCGAGCCCGGACGGGGTTCCGCGGGCCGGCCTCCGCCCGGCGGCCTAGATGGTCTGACATAACGAGGATTATGGGCGCTGCCTCCGACGACGTGTGCACGGGTGATGGGCTGGGGTCATGGGCGTTGACCCAGTTCGTGGTCGCGCAGCGGCCGGGCGGCATCGAGCAGCCAGTCGACGATCTCGCGCAGCTCCTTGCTGGAAGCGCCGCGACCGGCGGCGGCGAGGTCGCGCTCGGCGTCGTCGACCGCGCAGGCGAGCACGTACAGCTGGTCGTGCAGTCGGTCGAGTTCGACCGTGGCCACCACCAACTCGTCCTCGCTCAGTTGCAGCTCGGCCGCCCGCTGGCGAGCAACCCAGTGCCACTGGCGGCAGGCCTGCGAGCAGTACTCCCGCGGGCGCCCCCGCCCTCGCGGCGGCAGCACCCGCCGGCACCACCGACAGCGCTGATTGACCGTCGTGACCGGCGTGTCGCTCCCCTCGACCGCCCTGCGCAACTCACGTTTCGTCATGACGAAATGGTAGGCACACTCCGGGTGCCAGCCTTCGGATCGGCGAAGGGTGCATCTGCTGTTCACCTCACGCGAAGGCCACAATGGGCGTGTGAACGACATGCCCCCGATGCCACCGCCCCCCGAACGCGGCTTCGCCAGCGACAACTTCGCCGGCGCCCACCCCGATGTGATGGCGGCGGTTGCTGCGGCGAACGTCGGTCACGCCAAGGCTTACGGGGATGATCCGTGGACTGCGGAGGCCGAGGCCCGCTTGCGCGACCTGTTCGGCGGGCAGAGCCAGCCGTTCCTGGTCTGGAACGGCACGGGTGCCAACGTGATGGCCCTGGCGACGATGCTGCGCCCGGCCGAGGCAGTGGTGTGCACCGACTCGGCGCACATCGCCGTCGACGAAGGCGGTGCGCCAGAGTTCATCACCGGCGCCAAACTGATCTCGCTGTCGACACCCGACGGAAAGCTCACGCCGGAGCACCTTCGGTTCGTGGAGCACCTGCAGGGCAACCAGCACCACGTGCAGCCGGCGGTGGTGAGCGTCACCCAGGGCACCGAAATGGGCACCCTCTACTCCCCTGACGAGCTGGCCGCGATCTGCGATGCCGCCCACGCGCTGGGGATGTTTGTGCACCTCGACGGGGCGCGTCTCGCCAATGCCGTCGCGGCACTGGGACGAGGGCCTGCGGGGGTGCGGTCGTTCACCACCGACGCGGGTGTCGACGTGGTCAGCTTCGGTGCGACGAAGATCGGCGCGCTCGGAGCGGAGGCGGTGGTGTATCTCTCCCCCGGCCTCGCCGCTCGCGCCCGCCACGTGCGCAAGCTCACCACGCAGGTGTCGTCGAAGATGCGCTTCATCGCCGCCCAATTCAACTCGCTGTTGCACGACGACCTCTGGCTGCGCCTCGCCGGCGGCGCGAACCAGATGGCCGCAGTGCTGTTCGAAGCCACCCACGAGATCCCCGGCGTGCAGATCGAGCGTGCGCCGCAGATCAACAGCATGTACCCCGTGCTCCCGGCCGAGGTGATCCGGGTGCTGCAGGACTGGAGCTTCTTCTGGGACTGGGACGTGAGCCGCAGGCAGGTGCGCTGGATGACCGCGTGGGACACGACCGAGGCCGACATCGACCGTTTCGCTGCCGGTGTGCGACACGTGCTTGTGCACAAGTGACCGACGGGTAACTCTGGACGAGGCCCCAGCCGGTGTCCTACCCTGGGCCGGTCATAGTCGTGTAATGCATGTATCTGCGCCGGTGAGCGGGGGGTTCAAGTGGCAGCAGTCGACCTCTTCGTTCAGCGTGTCGTCACCGACGACCTGTGGATGCGCGATGCAGCGTGTCGTGGCCTCACGCCGCTGTTCTTTCCTACCCAGGCCGAGCGGCCACAGGCACGCGAGCGCCGCGAGGCAGCGGCGCGGGCCGTGTGTTCGTCGTGTACAGCGCTCGGCAGATGCCGCGACTTCGCCCGCAACCACCACGAGTACGGCCTGTGGGGCGGCGAGAGCGAGGACGAGCGACACGCAGCGGGCTACCGCCTGATCGCTCCCATCGGCGTGCGCGCCCGCGGCGTGGTCTGATCCGCCGTCCGCCCGAGTGGGCGCCAGGCAGCATCGCCGGGCCCTACATTGAGCGCGTGACCACGCTGCGCCCGCACCGCGATGTCGTCGAGACGGCCTGGGTGGATCACGGCGACCCGCGGGCGATCGTCGGCGTCGAAGAGGTCAGCGCGCACGTATCCACCAACCGTGTGTTCCGGCTCCGTCTCGACGACGGCAGCAGCGTGGTGGCCAAGGCCTCGTCCTACGGCTCCTACTTCCTCTTCTACGAAGACCACGATCGGCTCAACCGCTGTGCCACGCTGCTGAGAGGCACGCGCTTCGACAGCCTCTTGGCCGAGGTGCGCCGTCGCCCGGATGGCCGCATCTACACCTGGTACGACCAAGGGATGTGGGTGGTGTTCTACGACGATGCCCCCCGCCGTGACTCACTCCCCCGCATCCTCACCGTCGACCAGATCCGCAACCTCGGTCGCGAGATGGCTGCGTTGCATCTGGAGTGCACCGACATCGCGCCGCGGATCCCCGTGGGCTCCAAGACCGTGAAGAGCGACGCGATCCACCTGCTCGACCTGCTGGAAAGTCCGTTCGCGCCGCGCAACTTCGACCTACCGCCGGAGGCGATCGGGGTCTTGTGGCGACACACTCACCACTTCCTCACCCGGCTGATCGAGGTCGGCTACGACGACTGGCCGCGCATCCCGTTGCTCATCGACTGGAACCTGGGCAACTTCTCCGTCGAGCATCTGCCCGACGGGATGTTCCGGTTGTTCAGCCGCTGGGACTACGACTGGTTCCGCATCGAACCGCGCATGCTCGACTTCTACTTCCTCTCGCGTGTGTCGAGCCGTACCGGCGATCGCACGCGGTTCACCTATGGGCCGCACACGTTGGTCGAGCCGACCTTCCTCGAGTTCCTGCGGGCCTACGGCGAGGTGTTCCCGCTGTCGGTCGACGAGTTGATGTTCCTGCCGGAGGTGTACCGCTTCTTCATCCTCAACTATGTCGTGCGCGAAGGTGCCCGCTTCTTCCGCGCCGACCTGTGCACCCAGTTCCGCCACGACTCGGTTCGCACCTACCTGCCTGCGCTCGACGCGCTCGACACCAGCCCGCTGCGCGGGGTTGCCTGATGTTTGGCGGGTGGTGACCGGATGAGTGCGCTCGACGCCGACGCGTCAGTGCTCCCAGCCTTGCGCGCCGACGCGGAGTTCGACGTGTGCGTACTCGGCAGCGCCAACCTCGACCTGGTGGCCACGGTCGACCGCCTGCCCGGCCCGGGTGAGACGGTGAGCGGCTCGGGCTACGCCGAGTATCCCGGTGGCAAGGGGCTCAACCAGGCCGTCGCCGCGGCGCGGTGTGGCGCGTCGACCGCCTTCGTCGGCGCCGTCGGGCGCGACTCTGCCGCCGACGTACTGCTGCAGGTGATGCAAGCCGAGCGGATCGACGACCGGTGGGTCGCGCGGGTCGATGTTCCCACCGGCAGGGCGCTCATCGGCGTTGCCGCCGGGGGCGAGAACTCGATCATCGTCGTGCCCGGTGCGAACAGCACGGTCGGCGGCGGCGTGTCGACAGGCCCGACGGCGCGGGTGCTGCTCGCACAGCTGGAGGTGCCGGTCGCGGCGGTGCGGGAAGCCCTTTCGGTCGCGCGCGCCGGCGGAACCCTTACCGTGCTCAACCCCGCGCCGGCGCAACTGCTCGACGACGATCTTCTGCGCAGCTGCGATCTGCTCGTGCCCAACGAGCACGAGGCCGAGTTACTCGGTGGAGTCGAACACCTTCTGGCTCTCGGCGCGCGAGCGGTGGTGGTCACCCAGGGAGCGCGCGGCGCAACGCTGCACACCGCCGGCGCAGCAGTCCCCATCGCCCCATTCGCGGTCGAAGCGGTCGATACCACCGGCGCGGGTGACACCTTCTGCGGCGCGCTCTGTGCCCGCCTCGCGGCTGGGGAGGCGCTGCTGCCCGCGCTGCGTTTCGGCGCGGCCGCGGGGGCGCTGTGCACCACCCGCCGCGGCGCGGTGCCCTCGATCCCCTCTCTCGCC
>CAUJEE010000149.1 GCA_963169215.1 Actinomycetota bacterium | reverse complement strand
GTTCGGCCGGCGTGGGCAGCTCGCGTACCGATGCCCAGAGGCGGGGCAACGATTCGGGCGAGCGTTCCACCACACCGTCGACGAACGCGCGCCCGCGGTCGTAGGCCGGTTGGTCGAGCTTCAGGCCGAGCAGCCTCTCGACGAACCGGTCGGAAGTATCGGCCTCCACCCGGTGCCGGCGGCGCGCCTCGCCGATGCGGCTCGTCGCACCGATGACACGCGCACTCACGACGTCGACGACGTGGTCGACGGCATCATTGCCGCGGCCGTCACCCCGGCCGCGGCCGGGCGCATCTTCCATCTCGGCGGCGAGACGCCGATCACCACCGCCGAGTACTTCGGCCACTTCTATCGCATGCTGGGCAAGCCCGGCCCGCCCAAGTCGTACTCCACCCGCACCGCGGTCGCGCTGGCCGAGGTGGCGCGCCTCGCCTTCCGGGTGCGCGGCAAGCACACCGAACTGGGCAAGGGGGTGATGGAGATGCTCAACAAGTCGCGGCCGGTCTCCAACACCGCGGCCCGCGAACTGCTCGGCTGGTGGCCACAGGTCGACCTCGCCGAGGGGATGCGCCGCACCGAGCAGTGGCTGCGCGACGAGGGCCTGCTGGCCTGAGTCCGCACCGGGCAGGTCTGCACAACCCTGGTGACACAATCCCGACCCAGTAGGTAGGCTTTCATCATGGCCACTTTCCGCGACCTCCTCTCCGCCGCCAAGTCGCAGGTCACCGAGGTCGACACCTCGGGCGCTGCGGCGCTGATCGCCGCCGGTGCCGTTGTGCTCGACGTGCGCGAACCCGACGAATACGACGAGGGCGCGCTGGAGGGCGCGATCCACATCCCCCGCGGTCACCTCGAAACGCAGGTGGAGACCCGCATCGTCGATCGAGGTAGCCCGGTGGTGGTGTACTGCGCGGCCGGTGTGCGCAGCGTGTTCGCGGCCAAGACGATGGCCGAGTTGGGTTACACCGGCGCGGTGTCGATGGCCGGTGGCTTCGGCCGCTGGAAGGACGAAGGGCGCGAGTGGCGCAAGCCGGTCACCCTCAGCGGCGAACAGAAGAACCGCTACAAGCGCCACCTGTTGCTGCCCGAGGTGGGCGTCGAGGGACAGGCCAAGTTGCTCGCCAGCAAGGTGCTGCTGCTCGGTGCGGGTGGCCTCGGTTCGCCCGCCGCGCTGTACCTTGCGGCGGCCGGCGTGGGCACGCTCGGCATCGTCGACATGGACGAGGTCGACGCCAGCAACCTGCAACGCCAGATCCTGCACAACGTCGATCGCATCGGCGACCGCAAGGTCGATTCGGCGAAGAAGACTCTTACGGCGTTGAACCCCGACGTCGACGTGGTCACCTACGACACCCGCCTCGATGCCGGCAACATCATCGACATCATCAGTGGCTACGACGTGATCGTCGACGGGGCCGACAACTTCCCCAGCCGCTACTTGCTCAACGACGCCAGCGTGAAGCTGGGTATCCCGGTGGTGCACGGCAGCATCTTCCGTTTCGAGGGGATGGTGAGCGTGTTCCACCCGCTCGTCGGCCCCACCTATCGCGACATGGTGCCCGAGCCGCCGCCGGCCGAGCTGGCGCCGAGTTGTGCCGAGGCCGGTGTGCTCGGTGTGCTGCCCGGCATCGTCGGCAGCATCCAGGCGCTGGAGACGATCAAGATCCTGCTCGGCCTGGGCGAGCCACTCGTCGGGCGCATCCTGTCGGTCGACACCACCGACATGAGTTTCCGCGTCTTCAACCTGCGCCCCGACCCCAACAACCAGGTCACCTACGCCAACCGCGACCGCATCATCGTGCAGGAACTCGACGGTCTGTGCGCCCCCGGCCTGGCCCACTGACCCCACTGACGAGCGGCGCGGATCGCCGTCGGCGCGCACTGGATAGGGTGTGGTCATGGTCGTGAGCGCGCAGGATCGTCGCCGGTGGGATCGGCAGGTTGCTGCGCTGGGGGCGGCCGACAACGACGACGAGGGTTCGCTCGCGTGGCGCGCTGCGGTGCACGAGTGGGCCGATGCGCGTCGACTGGAGCTGGGTCTCGACGACCTCGATACCGAACCGGAGTTGCACCGCCGTGCCCGAGCCCTCGGCCTACTTCGAACGTTTTCGTGACGAGCTGGCGCGGCTCGGCGCCAACCCGGTGGGAATCGGCGCCTTCGCCGCGCTGCTGTACCGCGCCGAGCCGCGAGAGACGACCGACATCGACTTCCTCGTTACGTCGTTACGTGGCGTAGCAGAGGCCTTCCGCGCCCAGGGCTTCGATGTGCGCGCGATCAGCGACACGGACAGCGACGAGCCGTATGTGGTGTTCGTGCGCGGGTCGGGTGTGAGGGTCGACGCGCTCTTGGTGGAGACCGACTACCACGCCGAAGCGCACCGCCGCGCAGTGAACGGGATGCTCACCGTCGACGATGTGATCGTGCACAAGCTGATCGCCTGGCGGGCCAAGGACCGTGACGACATTGAGTCGATCCTGTCGACGCGGCCCATGCTCGACGAGCCGTACATCGAGCGCTGGGCGGCTGAATGGCAAGTAGCCGATCACTGGGCGGAGGCCAAGCGGCGGTGGATGCGGGCATAGAAGGCTTGCTGCCGTCGCCTCACTCACCTGTTCACACTTCGGCGCGTGGCGCCTTCGACCAAAGCCAACCGAATCAGGCGGGGAGCTCTTCGAGCGGCTGAGCGAGTTCGTCGCGCTCTTGGGTCACCACTCCGGCGATCACCAACGCGGCGCCCACCAGGTCGGCGCCCGACGGCGTCTGCCCGAGCGCGACCAAGCCCATCGCCATCGCCGTCACCGGCAACAAGGCGAGCAGCAGGGCGAAACGTCGCGTGGGGATGCGACGCATCACCACCTGGTCGATGCCGTAGCCCACGGCTGACGACAAGGCGCCTACCACCACGCAGGCCAGCAGCAGGCTGCCGTCGCCCACCACCTTGCTGCTGCCGGGAATGCCGAACGGTGCGATCGCCAGCGAGCCGATCACCAACCCCACCCCCAGCCCGCTCAACCCGCGGTCGAGCGCTGCCACCCGCCGGCCGACGACGATGTAGGTCGCCCACATCGCCGACGCGCAGAAGATGAACAAGATGCCGAGCGGCTCGCCGCCGATCTCCACCCCCGACAGCACAGCCACGCCACCCGCGGCCAGCAACAGGGCCACGGTGTTGCGCCTGGTGCGGGTGAACGCCGCGGCGACGGCAATCGGGCCGATGAACTCGAGCACCACGCTCTTGCCCAGCGCGAGGCGATCGATGGCGAGATAGAAGGTGAGGTTCATTAACGCCGTGGCGACACCGAACACTGCGGCCGCGCCCAGGTCGTGGCGGGTCCACCGTCGCTGTTGACGCCACGACAGGGCGAGGATCATCGCCGCCGCCGACATCACGCGGAACCAGGCCACCGTCGCCGGGCGCACGTCGTCGAACAGGTTGACAGCGACCACGGCGCCGCTGTACTGGGCGACGCCCGAGAGGGCGAACAGCGCCTCCGGGGAGGCGGTGTGCAGGAACCGGCCAGGTGAACGCAAAGCGGCGACCGTACTCAGGCTGACGGGTCGCGGGCGGTGCGGCAGGTCTTCTGCAGCAGTGGCTGCGCACGCATGTCGCTCATGGGCGCAGGTTACGTGGGCGCTGCGCCCGATGCATGCCGAACGCCCCGGCACGTTGGCCGCAGCATCGTGGCTTGACAAGATGTAAACCATGACGTCCACATCCGCCGACGGCAGGCCTGGCCGCAGCCCGGTTGCCGCAGGCACCATCATTGATCCGATCGCCGATCCGATCGCCGACGCGCTCGAGAATCAGTTCGGCCTCGCCGATCGGGTCGTCGATGCGGCTGCGCTGGCCAACAGCGTCGACCGCTTCCGCGAGCGGGGCATCACCCTGCCCACCTTCGCCCAACTCGCCGACCCGGCGACGATTCCCGCCGGCGCGGTGGGTGACGCCGACAAGCACGGCCCCGACGCGCGCAACCTGTGGCGGGTGCACTGGTACAACGACCTGGCGGGTGATCGGGTCGCGGTACCCGATCATGTGGTGCTGCCGCCGTCGCTCACCGGTATCGAAAGCCCGATCATCGTCGTCTTCGGTGACCGTTTCCCGATGATCACCGCGCACAAGGTGCTCGCCGCCTACGCGTGCCTCGCACCTCGCATCGTCACCGGCCAGTTCGACCCCACCCGCCACCGCGCCATCTGGCCGAGCACCGGCAACTACGCCCGCGGCGGCATCGCCATCTCGCGCATCATGGCCTCGCGCGGGGTGGCCATCCTGCCCGCGGGCATGAGTCAGGAGCGCTTCGACTGGCTCGAGCAGTGGTGCGAGAACCCGGCCGATGACGTCATCCGCACAGTGGGCACGGAGAGCAACGTCAAGGAGATCTACGACGCCTGCAACGCGCTGTCTCGCGACCCGGGCAACTTCGTGCTCAACCAATTCTGCGAGTTCGGCAATCACCTCGCCCACTACGAGGTCACCGGCCGCGCGCTGCATCACGTCTTCGAGGAGGTGCGCGCGGCCAGCGGGCGCGACCTGCGCCTGGCCGCGTTGGTCAGCGCCACCGGCTCGGCGGGCACCATCGCCGCCGGCGACCGGTTGAAGGATGTGCACGGCAGCAAGATCGTCGCCGTCGAAGCGCTCGAGTGCCCGACGATGCTCGAGAACGGTTTCGGCGAACACAACATCCAGGGCATCGGCGACAAGCACATCCCGCTGATCCACAACGTGATGAACACCGACGTGGTGGTGGGCGTGAGCGATCGCGCCACCGACCAGCTGTACGCGATGTTCAACAGCGAGGACGGCCTCGGCTACCTGAGCGACCGGCGGCAGGTGCCGCGCGCTGTGCTCGACACGCTCGTGCACTTCGGCCTTTCGAGCATCTGCAACGTGTTGGCCGCGATCAGCACTGCCAAGGCGCTCGACCTCGGCCCCGACGATGCCATCGTCACCGTCGCCACCGATGGCGCGGCGATGTACCCCAGCGAATACGTCAAGATCACCGCGCGCGACTTCGGCGGTGGCTTCACCAATCTCGACGCCGCGCAGGTGTGGGGTGAACACCTCGCCAATGTCACCACCGCGGCCACGCTCGAGCTGACCGAACGCGACCGCAACCGCATCTTCAACCTCGGCTACTACACGTGGGTCGAGCAGCAGGGCACGCCGTTCGAGCTGTTCGAGGCCCGCCGCCACCAGCCGTTCTGGCGCGACCTACGCCGCTTCCTGCCGCTGTGGGACGAGATGATCGGTGAGTTCAACGAACGTGTTGGCGCCGCGTGAGGAAGCACCGGTGACCGTCAGCGGCTGGCATTGCCGGGTTTGCGCCGCGTCGGTCGACATCGCGACCCCGCTCTCGTGGCGCTGCCCGGCGGCCGGCGACGACCGGCATCACGTGCTCGCGTTGGTCGACGACGACGCCGTTGCGCCGATGGTGCACGACCACAACCCGTTCGTGGCCTTTCGTGAGCGCCTTGCATGGGATGCATTCGCAGCCGCGCACGGCATGTCGGCCGCCGCGCGCGAGGCGATGGTGCGCGAGGCCGACGCGCAGGTGGCGCAGGTGGCAGGCACCGGGTTCGTGTTCACCCCGTTCGCACGCGCCGACGCGCTGAGCGACGCGCTCGGGTTCTCCGCCGCGGGAGGCGTGTGGGTGAAGGACGAGACGCACAACGTCGCCGGCAGCCACAAGGCCCGCCACCTGTTCACCATCCTGTTGCATCTGCTCACCGTCGAGCGGGTGGGTCTGGCGCCGTGGACCGCGGCCGGGCAGCGGCCCGCGCTGGCGATCGCCTCGTGCGGCAACGCCGCGCTGGCGGCCTCGACGCTCGCTGCGTCGGTGGAGTGGCCGATTCGCGTGTTCGTGCCGGTGGCAGCCAACCCGGTGGTTGTGGCGGAACTGCACCGACTCGGGGCCACTGTGGTGGAGTGCCCGCGCCTGTGCGCCGATCCGCCCGGCGATCCGTGCGTGCACCGCTTCCGCGAGGCGGTGGCCGCAGGGGCGGTTCCGTTCAGCGTGCAGGGCCCGGAGAACGCGTGGTGCCTCGACGGCGGGCGCACCATCGGCTGGGAGATGGTCGCGCAGGCGCCCGCTTTCGACCGGGTGTTCGTGCAGGTGGGCGGGGGAGCGTTCGCCGCCTGCGTGGCTGCCGGGCTGGCCGCGAGAGGCAATGCCACCCGCCTGCACGCGGTGCAGACCGAGGCGTGTGCTCCGTTGCAGCGGGCGTGGCAAGGGTCGGCCGCGTTGGGCGGTGAGGCCGCCGCTGATCCGGCGCAGCAGTGGGCCGAGTTGATGTGGCCGTGGGAGCATGTGGGCGCATCGGCGGCAGACGGCATCCTCGACGACGAGACCTACGACTGGTTGCCGGTACTGGAGGCGATGCGGGCCGGTGGAGGTTCACCGGTGGTGGTGGGGGAGGCCGACGTGCTGCAGGCCAACGAGGTCGGCTGCCGCGCCACCGCGATCGATGCCAGTCACACCGGCACTGCCGGCCTGGCCGGCTTGATCGCGATGCGCAGCGAGGTCGGCAAGCACGAGCGAGTTGCGGCGATCTTCAGCGGCATCCGCCGCTAGCCCGAATGCGGCCCGCGTGGATCGTTAGAGCTTCGGCTCGCCCGACGTGTCGTTGGAGCCGATGCCGGCCTTGTTCCGGACCCAGGACCTGTAGATCCCCCTGATTCCGAAGAACAGCACAGCAGCTATCAGAACGTACGCCGTGATCCGACCTGCCGTGTTGGCCGCCCCACCTTCGCTCTGCTCGCCGAGAACAGCGGCCCCAGCCAATAGTTCGTGAAGTGTCCGTCCATACATGAAGGCACATGTTGCCCGAGGCGATGCTTGCTGGCAACACCCGATCCAGGTTCGCGGGCATGGCAGGGCGGTTCGTCCAGCCGCCCGCACGCTGGCTCAACTGAACCGCTTCGAACGCACCCGTGGCGGCGGTGACCTGCACCGTCGGCAACACCCACGGCCAGACCAACTCCCGGAGGCAGCACCGGCAACCTCGCCCAACTTCATGACACCCCTTGGTCAGGATGGGGTTCATGGGAACCGCATGCCACACCATCCCCTCCGCCTCCAACGCCAACTCCGTGGGGGCTGTCGGTGCCTCTCCAGCTGCGTCTGTGGCGGCGGGGTCGTTGGCGGATATGCCGTTGGAGCGGTTGGAGGCCGAGTTGTGTCGGGGGGCGGCCAATTTGACGGCGGGGGAGCATGGTTGGTTGTTGCAGTTGGCCGAGTT
>CAUJEE010000148.1 GCA_963169215.1 Actinomycetota bacterium | reverse complement strand
CATGTCGTGGTACAGCGGCAACCAGCTCACCATCACCTCGTCGACGCTCAGCTCGGCCGCCTGGCACGATGCGTCGATGTTCGCCCGCAGCACCCGATCGGGGATCATCACCCCCTTCGGTTCGCTGGTGCTGCCGCTGGTGTACTGCAGGATCACCAGCCGCTCGGGGTCGTCGGCGGGCAACTCCAGGCGCTCGGCCAGCGCCCCGCCGGCGGTGCCGGCAAGCACCGCACCCATCGGCTCGATCGGCGGGTCGCCGGGCGCGGCGGCGTAGAAGTCGGCGAGCAGCTCGTCGACCAGCACCAACTTGGCGTCGCCGTGGCGGATGCGGGCGCGGGTGCTCTCGACGAAATCGTCGAGCGAGCCCATGCGCATCGGCAGCGGCAGCACCATGCTGGCGCAACCGGCCAGCCAGCAGCCCTGCACGATGGTGATCAGTTGGCGCGAGGTTGGCCCGAGGATCGCGACGTGATCGCCCGGCACCAGTCCACGTGCCTGCAACGCGGCGCCGACGGCGCGAGCCTCTTCGTGCACTTGCCGCCAGGGCACGAACGTCGATCCGTCGGGGCTGATGCTGCGCCCGACGAAGCGCACCCCCGTGGGGCGGTCGGCGGCGGCGATCAGGCGGTTGACGATCGAGTCGGGTGCAGTGCTTGCGTCGGATGTGGTGCTGACCATGGCGGGAACACCGTAGTGCGCCCGCCGCGCCCACCGCCCAGCCAACCCGACCACAAGTTGGCGTTCAGGCCTGGCCCCCGCCCGACCCAACGCCGACATGGGCCGGGTGGGTGCAAGTCGGCGGTGAGGCCGGGCCCCCGCCCGCCCCAACGCCAACTTGGCCGACGTTGCGGGGCCGAGCCGGGGCAGGTTCCACTCGTAGACTCCACCGGCAATGAGTGCCACCGAACCGTCCACTGCCGACTCGCCGCCCCACCGCTACTCCGGCGCTCTCGCGCAGGGCATCGAGGCTCGCTGGCAGGATCGGTGGGAGGCCGAGGGCACCTTCGAGGCACCCAACCCGGCCGGTCCGCTGGGCGATCCGGAGGCCGTCGGCGGTCGCCCCAAGCGGTTCGTGCTCGACATGTTCCCCTACCCCAGCGGCGCAGGCCTGCACATGGGCCATCCGCTGGGCTTCACCGCCACCGACATCTACGCCCGCTACTCGCGCATGATCGGGCACAACGTGCTGTACACGATGGGCTTCGACGCGTTCGGCCTGCCCGCCGAGCAGTACGCCGTCCAGACCGGCCAGCACCCGGCCATCACCACCGCGCAGAACGTGGCCAACATCCGCGCCCAGCTGCGCCGCCTGGGGTTCAGCCACGACCTGCGCCGCAGCATCGACACCACCGACCCCGGCTACTACCGCTGGACGCAGTGGATCTTCCTGCAGATCTTCAACTCGTGGTGCGACCCCGAGACCAAGAAGGCCCGCCGCATCGACGAGCTGGTCGCTGAGTTCGAAGCCGGCACCCGCGCCCCCAGGTCCGGCGAGTGGGCCACGCTGACCGCCGCGCAGCGCCGCAAGGAACTTGACCAGTGGCGCCTGGCGTACGTCAGCGACGCGCCCGTCAACTGGTGCCCCGGCCTGGGCACCGTGGTGGCCAACGAGGAAGTCACCGCAGACGGCCGCAGCGACCGCGGCAACTTCCCCGTCTTCAAGCGCAACATGCGCCAGTGGATGATGCGCATCACCTCCTTCGCCGATCGCCTGATCGACGACCTCGACCTGCTCGACTGGACGGACGCGCTGAAGACCATGCAGCGCAACTGGATCGGCCGCAGTGAAGGCGCCACCGTGCACTTCGATGTCGCGGCGGACTCGGCCGCCGCCGGCGAGCGCATCACCGTGTTCACCACCCGCCCCGACACCCTGTTCGGCGCGACGTTCATGGTGCTGGCGCCCGAGCACCCGCTGGTCGGGCAGCTCACCACCGCGGATCAGGCCGACGCGGTGGCCTCATACCGCCGCGCTGCCGAGGCGAAGAAGGACATCGACCGCCAGGACGAAGGCCGCGAGAAGACCGGCGTGTTCACCGGCTCGTTCGCGATCAACCCGCTGAACGGTGCCCGCATCCCGGTGTGGATCGCGGACTATGTGCTGATGGGGTACGGCACCGGCGCGATCATGGCCGTGCCGTGCGGCGACCAGCGCGACTTCGAGTTCGCCCGCACGTTCGGCCTGGAGATCATCGCCATCCAGGACCCCACCGACGGCCGCGGCACCGACACCAGCACCTGGGCCGACGCGTTCGTGGGCGATGCGCCCTACATCAACAGCGCCAACGAGGCACTCGATCTGCACGGCGTTGCCAGCGTCGCCGAGGGCGTGCACCTCACCAACCAGTACCTGGCCGAGCACGGTCACGGACACGCCACGATCACCTTCAAGCTGCGCGACTGGCTGTTCAGCCGCCAGCGCTACTGGGGCGAGCCGTTCCCCATCGTCTATGACGGCGACGGCAACCCGCACGCGCTGCCCTCCGATGCGCTGCCGGTGCTGCTGCCCGAAACCGACCAGTTCTCGCCGCGCACGTTCGACCCCGACGACGCGATGAGCAACCCGGAGAGCCCGCTCGATCGGCTGGGCCACTGGACCACGCTCACGCTCGACCTCGGCGACGGCCCGCAGCAGTACCGCCGCGACACCAATGTGATGCCGCAGTGGGCCGGCAGTTGCTGGTACGAGCTGCGCTACCTCGACCCCACCAACGACGACGTTTTCGTCGACCCGGCCAACGAGCAGTACTGGATGGGCCCGCAGGCCACCAAGGCCGACGGACGTGCGCACCCGGGCGGCGTCGACCTGTACGTCGGCGGCGTCGAACACGCCGTGCTGCACCTGCTCTACGCCCGCTTCTGGCACAAGGTGCTGTTCGACCTCGGCCATGTCAGCTCGGTCGAACCGTTCCACAAGCTGTTCAACCAGGGCTACATCCTCGCCGCTGCCTACACCGACGAGCGCGGCATGTACGTGGAGGCCTCGCAGGTGGAACAGCGCGACGACGGCTGGTTCCACGAGGGCCGCCCGGTCAGCCGCGAGTACGGCAAGATGGGCAAGAGCCTGAAGAACGCGCTCGACCCGATGGACCTGTGCGCCGAATACGGCGCCGACACGCTGCGGCTGTACCTGATGAGTATGGGCCCGCTCGATGCCTCGCGCCCGTGGGAGAGCAAGGACGTGGTCGGCGTCTACCGCTTCCTGCAGCGCCTGTGGCGCAACCTGATCGACGAGGACAGTGGCGAGCTACGTCTGCTGGCCCAGCCGTCCGACGTCGACACCCAGCGCGCCTTGCACCGCACCATCGCGGCAGTGCGCGAGGAGCTCGACAACCTGCGCTTCAACACTGCCATCGCCAAGCTCATCGAGTTCAACAACCACCTCACCAAGCTGGGCGGCTGCCCGGCCGACTGCGCCGACGCGCTGGTGAAGATGGTGTCGCCGTTCGCCCCCCACGTGGGCGAAGAGCTGTGGGCCCGCCTCGGCCACGTCGGCTCGCTCACTCACGAGCCGTTCCCCGTCGCCGACCCGGCGCTCTTGGTGGCCGACACTGTGGAGTACCCGGTGCAGGTCAACGGCAAGGTGCGCGGCCGGGTGGTGGTGGCCGCCGACGCAGCCGACGACGTGGTGCAGGCCGCGGCGCTGGCCGACGACAAGGTGCAGGCCGCGCTTGCAGGTCAGGCGCCGAAGAAGGTCATCGTCGTCCGCGGCCGGATGGTGAACATCGTCGCCTGACCGGCCGGGCTACATGGTCAGGCCAGTTTCAGGAACAGGCGCTCGACCTCTTCCAGGTCGAAACCGCTCTGCTCGGCCACCTCGGGGTGGGTGAGGCAGGCCGCCATGCCGGTGGCGAGCATCTTGAATCCGACCTGGTCGAGTGCCTTTCCAGCCGCCGACAACTGAGCGACGATCTCCTTGCACTCGCGGTGGTCGCGCAGCATCTGCTGAACCCCGCGCACCTGGCCCTCGATGCGGGCCAAACGGCGCAGCAGGTCGGCGGTGGTGTCGTCCGGAAGTTGCATGTTCACAGGGTACCCCCTGGGGTGTGTCAGTGGGTGAACGTCACCTTCGGCAACACCTTGCCCAGCCACTTCGGCAGGTACCAGTTGCGCTCGCCGAGGAGCGCCATGGTTGCCGGCACCACCAGCACTCGCACCACGGTGGCGTCGAGGAGGACGGCCAGCGCCAGGGTGATACCGAGTTCGGTGGGTGGGATCGGGCCGGTGACGCCGAAGGCGACGAACACCACGATCATGATCAGGGCCGCGTTGGTGATCGGGCGACCGGTGCGGGCGATGCCTTCACGCACTGCGGTGAGCGTGTCGGCGGTGGCCTCGTAGCGCTCGCGGATGGCCGCGAGCAGGAACAATTGGTAGTCCATCGACAGCCCGAACAGCAGGGCGAAGAAGAACAGCGGCGCCCAGGCGTCGACGAAGCCCTGGTGCTCGATGCCGATCAGCCCGGCGCCGAAGCCGTGCTGGAACACGAGCGTGGCAAACCCGAAGGCGGCGCCCACGGTGAGCAGATTCATCAACACGCTGAACACGGCCACCACCAGGCTGCGGAACACCACCAGCAGCAACAGGAACGCGACGAGCAGGATCAACCCGATGGCAACTGGTGCCTTGCCGGTGAGCATCTCGGCCAGATCGGTGTTCTGCGCGGCAGGTCCGCCCACCTTGGCCGAGGGGGCGACCTCGGCGACGGAGTCGCGCAGCTCGCTCACCATCGTCGAGGTGGCCTCGTCGTCGACGGCAGTCGAGCCGACCACCTGTACGACCGTGCGGCCGGCCGCGCTGGGCGCGGCAGCGATCTGCGCCATCACCACCCCGTCCACCGTGAGTGCGGCATCGACCACCGCCTGGGCGTGCGCGACATCGACGGTGATCAGCGCAGGGGCGGCGGCACCTTCACCGAAGGCGGCCACCATCACCTCGTAGCCGTCGCGGCTGGTGCGGCCCTCGTCGACCACGCGTGGCCCGGGCAGGCCCAGGCGCAGGCCGATCGCGGGGGCTGCGAGGGCGGCCTGCACGAGCACGCCGAGGGCCAGCGTGCGGCCGGGCTTGCGCAGCGCGCCG
>CAUJEE010000147.1 GCA_963169215.1 Actinomycetota bacterium | reverse complement strand
GCACGGAACGCCTCGAGCGCCGCCTTGCGCTCCTCGGCGGTCGCATCGGCACCCGGGCGGGTCAGCCCGGCATCGTGCAGACACTGGCGCTGCTCGTCGGTGAGGTCGGCGAACGGACCTGTGCGCTCGGGCAACTCGATGCCGCAATCCTCAAGGGCCGCGAGGAACGCCTCGCGGGCGGCGAAGCGCTCGTCGTCGCTGGCATCGGCGGGGGGCTTGGTGAGGCCGGCGTCGCGCAGACACTGGCGCTGCTCGTCGGTGAGGTCGGAGATCAGGTGGCGAACCGGCCGCGCTGCGCCATCGGCCTCGCTCGCTGCACCCGACACACCGGCCGCCATCGCGGCAGTGACGCCCACGGCTGCAACTATGCCGGCGACCACTGCTCGGTGGAGGATCTTGTGCTTCATCCTGTGCTTCATGGAATGGTTCCTTTCGGGGGATCGACCCGGCCACAGCCGGGCGGGACAGCACACACCGTGCCCTTGCTCCCTGGAGGCAACTCCAGTGAAGCCTGGAAGTTGGCTGGAGATGCCGCGCCCGGCGCCGATCTCCAGCAAACCTCCAGCTTTCCTCCAGCATGGCGGCATCACCTTCTGGCACGCTGAGAGGCATGAATGCCCCGCGGGTGCTGGTGGTCGACGACGAGGAGAACATCTCCTTCCTGGTCGGTTCGGCCCTGAAGGTGCACGGCTACGAGGTGTGCACCACCGACAGCGGCCTCGCGGCCGTGGCCGAGGCGGCCCGTTTCGAACCCGACGTGGTGGTGCTCGACGTGATGCTGCCCGACCTCGACGGGTTCGAGGTGCTGCGCCGCCTGCGGGCCGATGGGTGCGATGCGCCGGTGCTGTTTCTCACCGCTCGACGCGACACAGCCGACCGGGTGCGCGGCCTCACCGCCGGCGGTGACGACTACATCGTCAAACCGTTCGCGCTGGAGGAGTTCGTCGCCCGCGTGCAGGTGGCGCTGCGCCGCCGCGGGGCCGCGGCCACGCCCACCCGCTACGAGGTCGCCGACCTGGTACTCGACGACGACGCCCACCGCGTGTGGCGCGCCGGTGGCGAGGTACACCTATCGGCCACGGAGTACAAGCTGCTGCGCATGCTCATCAGCAACGCCGGGCGGGTGATCACCCGCGCGCAGATCCTCGACCACGTGTGGCAGTACGACTTCGATGGCGAGTCGGCGATCATCGAATCGTTCATCAGCAACCTGCGCAAGAAGGTCGACTCGGCTGGCGCGAAACTGATCCACACCGTGCGTGGGGTTGGCTACAGCCTGCGCCACCCCGAGCCAGGCGACCCCGGATGACGCTACGCGCCCGGCTGCTGGCCGCGCTGGTGGTGCTGATCGTCGCTCTCGGCGCATCAGGCGTGGTGGTGACGCTGGTGCAACGCGACTACCTGTACGACCAACTCGACCAGCAACTGAACGAGGTCGCGGCCCGACCGCGGGCAGCACTCCAGCGACTGCTCGCCGGCGCGCAGGTAACGCCCACCAGTGGCTATGCCGACATGTACGTCGGGGTGATCGTCGACGGAACGCTCACCACCGTGCAGGCCCCGACGGAAGACCCCGAATTGGTGCCGTCGGTGCCGCTCGACCGGCTACCCACCACCCCCACCACCCGCCCCACACTGGCGGGCGAAGCATCAAGCGTGCGGGTTCTGGCTCTGGAATTGCCCCGCGGGCGGGTGGCGGTGTTCGCGCTCAGCACCACCCGCGCCGATGCTGCCGCCGGTCGGCTGATGATGACCCTCGCACTGGTGGCGCTGGTGGTGCTCGCCGTGGTGGCGCTTGTCGCCTGGTGGGTGATCCGTCTCGGCTTGCGCCCGATCAAGCAGATGACTGCAGCAGCCGACGCGATCAGCGCCGGTGCGAAGGACACGCGCATCGACGTCGCTCCCGGCGCGACCGAAGCCGCCCGCCTCGGCCAGGCGTTGAACGCGATGATCGACACCACCCGCGAGGCGGAGGCCAAGCTGCGCCGCTTCGTGGCCGACGCTTCGCACGAGCTGCGCACTCCACTCACAACCTTGCGCGGATACTCGGCGCTGCATTCGGGTGAACTCGAACCGGCGGCACTGGCGGAGGTGAGCGACGCGATGCGTCGCATCAACCAGGAGGCGGCGCGGATGACGCACATCGTCGACGATCTGCTCGACCTCACCGCGATGGATGAACAGCGGCTCGGTGAGTTGACGGCATTCGATCTGCGCACTGTGCTCGACGACCTGGCCGGCGACCTGCGCGTCGTGCAACCGATGCGGCCGATCGAGGTCGACTGCCCGGAGTCGCTGATGGTCACCGCCGACCACCACCGCATCGTGCAGGCCGTTGCCGCGCTGGCCGGCAACGCCCTGCGCCACACTCCAGCAGCCACGCCCGTGTGGCTAACCGCTGCCAGGCGATCCGATGGTGCGGTGCGCGTGGCAGTCGTCGACCACGGCCCGGGCATCGCCCGCGAGCATCTGCCGCACCTGTTCGAGCGCTTCTACCGC
This sequence comes from Actinomycetota bacterium, assembly GCA_963169215.1. GTDB lineage: Bacteria > Actinomycetota > Acidimicrobiia > Acidimicrobiales > Ilumatobacteraceae > UBA668. The sequence goes on along the minus strand of CAUJEE010000147.1, from coordinate 21,354 downwards.
GCCGACCGCGGTCGCGGCCGGGCCAGCGGTGGCAACGGCCTCGGGTTGGCGATCGTCGCCGGCATCGTCACCGCCCACGGCGGCCGCTACGGCGCCGAATCGCCTCCCGGTGGCCCGACCACCTTCTGGTTCGAACTGCCCCCGACCACGATCGCGGGAGCCGGGTAGCATCGGCGGCAGCAGCCGCCAAGGGAAGGTTCGCCATGCAGATCGACGACTCGGATCACGAACAGCGCCCAGCCCACGAGCACGGCCGCGCTGACGATCGCGTCGCCGCACTCGAAGCCCGCCTGGCACGACTCGAGCATTCGCGACGACGACACGGTTGGCGCAGCAGGTGGGCCGCGATCGGCGCGGCTGTAGCGGTTTCGTTGGGAGCAGGCGCGGTGATCCAGCGGGTCACGGCCAGCTCGTCGGACGAGTCGAATTCGTTCGTGTCGGTGGCACCCTTCCGCATCCTGGACAGCCGACCGGCCCCCGCCAACGTGGGTGGGTGGGTAGGGCCACTCGCTCCCAACAGCTCGCACACCTTCGCAGTGGCAGGTGAAGGCAGTGTGCCCGAAGATGCCGTAGCGGTGGTGATGAACGTCACCGCCGTCGATCCGACAAGCAGCAGCTATCTCACCGTGTACCCCGCCGGTGAGACGCTTCCGTGGGTGTCCAACGTCAACTTCAAGGCCGGCAACAACACCGCCAACCTGGTCACAGTGCGCCTCGGCACCAGCGGCCAAGTCACCATCTACAACTTCACCGGAAGTGTCCACGTCATCGCCGATGTCGCCGGCTATTACCGCAAGGGCAACGACAACTTCATCTCGCTGGCGGTGCCGTCCGATGCAGCGACACTCGACGGTAACGTCGCCTACTTCAGCGACACGCTCGACGACTGGGTGCAGTACGCGACGGTGATGCCACCCGACTACGTGACCGGTGCTCCGCTCACCGCCATCCTCTACTGGCAGTACAACGGCGGTGTTGCCTGCGACGTCGTACTCGACTTCGTCGACGGCTGGGAGTACCGGCCGGGGGTCGAGGAGTGGAGCTATCTCAACGGTACCGGCGGCGGCACCGTTGCCGCAGACATCACTGGCAAGGTGGTCGGCCAACAGTTCACGATCACCCCCACGGGGGTCGGCAGCCAGTTGCTGCAGGCCGGCGACCTGGTCGTGCTCACCTTCGAGCGCGACGGCAACGACCCGGCCGACACCTGCACCAGCACGACGGAAGCACACGCGCTCGCTGTCCACTACTGAGTAGGGCCCGCCCACGGCGCCTAACCTGCGGCCGTGACCGGAAGCGAGAGTCGACCCAACCTCGTGCTGGTCACCGGGGCCACCGGCTACATCGCCCGCCATGTCGTGGTACAACTGCTCGAAGCCGGATGGACGGTGCGCGGAACCGCCCGCGGTGCAGCCGGGGCGGGTTCGCTCGCCGATCGTCTGCATCGCCTGCGCGCCGACATGACCCCGCACCTCGCCGACCGAGCCGCGCTCGAGCGATTCACGTTGGTGGCTGCCGACCTCACCGCCGACGACGGGTGGGCGGAGGCGGTCGCCGGGTGCAGCCATGTGTGCCACGTGGCCAGCCCGGTGCCCGGGGGCAAAGGGGCACGGCGCGTCGACATGATCGCCCCGGCGGTCGACGGCACCCGCCGTGTGCTTCGCGCCGCGGCCGCGGCCGGCGTGCGGAGGGTGGTGCTCACCTCGTCGATCGCAGCCGTGCTGTACGGCGTCGATCGCCGCGACCGGGTGTTCACCGAGAACGACTGGTCGAACAGCGACTCGCCCCGCCTCGGCCCCTACGAACGCTCGAAGACACTCGCCGAACGGGCCGCCTGGGACTTCGTCGCCGACCCGTCGACCGGCACGGTCGAACTGGCGACGATCAACCCCGGTCTCGTGCTCGGACCGCTGATCGGTCAGGAGACGAGCACCTCCAACGAGGCGGTGCGCAGGTTGCTGGCCCGCGAGCTGCCCGCCTGCCCCGATATCACCTGTGTGTTCGTCGACGTGCGTGATGTCGCCGCGGCACACGTCGCAGCGCTCACCGCGTCCGAGGCCGCGGGGCGCCGGTACCTGTGCGGGATCGGTGGCCACTCGCTGCTGGAGGTGGCGTCGATCCTCGCCCGCGAGTACGGCCCGAAGGGTTACCGCGTTCCGACTCGTCGGCTGCCGAACTGGATGCTCCGCCTGTACGCGTTGTTCGATCGCGCTGCTGCCGTCGCCCTCAATGACCTGGCCAACCCACAGCACATCGACAATGGCAACGTCATCGCCCTGCTCGGCCGACCGCTGCGCGACCTGCGCGAGATGACCGTGGCGATGGCTGCGTCACTCGAGGCCCACGGACTCGTGCACCCCAGGGCTGGTGCGACCGCGTCCTGAGGTGGTAAGCGTTACAGAATGCCAACGGGGGATAGCGACCACCAGCCGGACGCTGCCGACAGGCACGACAACCACGGCGACGACCGCGGCCACGGGCACGGGCACGGCCACGGCCACGGGCACGGGCACGGGCACGGCCACGGCCACGGGCACGGCCACGGCCACGGGCACGGGCACGGCCACGGGCACGGGCACGAAGAGGGCTTCGACTGGGAGGCGATGGCCGATTCGATCGAACTCGACGGAGTGATGGTGCTGCCGCTGGTGGCCGACGTTCTGGCCGAGCTGGGCGAGCTGTTGCACTGGAGCCAGGTCGGCCACGTGCTCGATGTCGGCTCCGGCCCGGGGGTGGTCACCGCCGCCCTTGCCCAGCACGCGGCGTACGCACAGGTGACGGCGGTCGACTCGTCCCCGCAGATGCTCGCCCGCGCCGAGACGCGGTTGCGCGCCGATCGACGCGTGTCACGGCGGGTGCGCACGATCGCGGCCGACCTCGACGACGAACTGCCCGCACTCGAGCCGGCACACGTGATCTGGGCGTCGATGGTGCTGCACCATGTGGCCGACCCGGTCGCCGCCCTGCGCCGCCTCTACCGCCGACTGGTGCCCGGCGGCGTGCTGGTGCTGATCGAGTTCGCCGGACCACCGGCGGTACTGCCGCCTGACGACCCGACGCTGCTCGCCGGCAGTTGGGCACGCCTGGAAGAAGCGGCGGCGGTGATGATTCGCGAGCGACTCGGCCTCGACCCATGGAGGCTCGACTGGCCGGCGATGCTCGCCGAGGCCGGCTTCGTCGACACCAAGGAACGCAACCGCGCCGCCTTCCACGCCGCACCGCTCGCCGAGCAAGCGCGCCGCTGGATCGTCAAGCACATCAACCGCGGCCTGCAGATGGTCGGCGATCGCATCCCAGCGGCAGATCTCGGTCCGCTGCAAGACCTGGCCGACAGTGCGCTGGCCCGCCGTGACCTGTTCGTGCGCGCAGAGCGGAGGGTGCTGATCACCCGCCGCGCTCTCGACTGACGTCGCAACCGGGTCCACTTGACGTGAAGTTGGCCGCCACGCCGGGCAGACTGTGGAAGTGAACCAGCAGGGCAGCACCCGCAGCGGTATCGGCGCGTGCCTGCTCGGCGCGGCCCTCTCGGTGGTGTGGCCCGGCCTCGGCCACTGGGCCATTCGCGCCCGCTTCCGTCGCGAGACCACCATCGCCACCGGGGTCAACTTCGCCACCAGCTTGGTGCTGATGGCGATCATCGCCCCGCTGCACAACCGCACCGACCTGGTCGAGCTGATCGCCGACCGCAAGGTGCTGATGATGATCTTCGCCTGTCTGGCGATTCTGGCCGCGTGTCGGCTGTACACCGCGCTGGAAGCAGCCTGGATCGCTCGCCCGGCCGACTCGCCCGCATTGCGAACCGCGGCCGGCGTGGTCACTGCCTTGGTGGTGCTCATCGGCGTCGTCCCATTGGCGCAAGCAGCTCGCTACGTGTACGAAACCGACCAGTTCCTGGAGCAGACCTTCGGCGGCAATGACGACACCGAGACCGCCGAGGCCGGCGAGCTCGACGGAGCCACCACGGTGCCAGCGGCCACCACGCCCGACGGCGGCACGACCGAGCCCCCTGTCGCGTGGGCCGGCGACCGGCGGATCAACATCCTGCTGCTCGGTGGCGATTCGGGCGCCGACCGCTGGAGCATGCGTACCGACTCGATGATCGTGGTGTCGATCGACCCCGAGACCGGCGACGCGGCCACCATCTCGATCCCCCGCAACCTGCCCTACATCGAGTTCCCCCCGGGCACGCCGCTCGAGCTGTACTTCCCCGACGGGTTCGACCAGTACAGCGGGCTGACCAACGCGGTGTACACCTTCGTCGACCTGCCGGCCAACCGCTATCTCACCACCGGCGGCGACGACGCCGGAGCGCAAGCGATCAAGATGGGCATCGCCCAGTTCCTCGGCATCCCCATCCAGTACTACGTGCTGGTCGACATGGCCGGTTTCGTCGACGTCGTCGACGCGATCGGCGGCATCGACGTATACGTCACCAAGCGGGTGCCCGCGCCGGAGAACCCCGACCCCAACGGCGACCCGCTGCCCGACTGGTACGAGGTCGGCTGGATGCGCATGGACGGCGACCTGGCACTCGGTTACGCCCGCACCCGCAAGGCCGACAGCGACTACGGCCGCATGGCCCGCCAGAAATGCGTCATCGGTGCGATCACCACTGCCGCCACCAGCCCGTCCAACCTGGCCCTCGGTCTGCCCGGTCTGCTCGATGCCTTCGGCGATGCAGTCCACACCGACATCCCGCGCGATGCATTGCCCACGCTCGCCGCGGCAGTCGACAAGTTCATCCAGAGCGGCGGCATCGAGAATGTCCGGTCGCTGCAGGTGAGCGAGCCGGCGCTCGACTCGTCGCACTGGAAGTCGGCCACACCGCCCGACCCGAAAGTTGATTCGTACCCGCAGTACATCCGCTACGTGGTGCAGAACGTGCTCGTGCCGGGAACCGTCGACATCGTCATGCCCGAACTGAGCGACATGACGGTGAACTGCGGCCCGCCCGGCGGCTGATCGGCCGCCCGGCGACGACACGACCGCAGCGGGCGGCCAGACTGGCGGAATGCATCGCTGGCAGACCATCGTCGAACCATTCCGCATCCACTCCGTAGAGCCGGTGGAGTTCACCACCGTCGAGCAGCGCACCGCGTGGCTGGAAGACGCCGGGCACAACCTGTTCGCGCTCCGCGCCGACCACGTACTGATCGACCTGCTCACCGACTCGGGCACGGGTGCGATGTCGCGCGATCAGTGGGCCGCGATCCAGCACGGTGACGAGAGTTACGCCGGCTCGCCGTCGTGGTACCGCTTCCTCGACGCGGTGCAGAACCTGTTTCCGTTCGAGCACGTGATCCCCACCCACCAGGGGCGAGCCGCGGAGAAGATCCTGTTCTCGGTGATCGGTGGGCCGGGCAAGGTGGTGCCCAACAACACGCACTTCGACACCACCCGTGCCAACGTCGAGTACACCGGTGCGGAAGCGGTCGACCTGGTGATCGCCGAGGGTCGCCGGCCGGAGGTAGTGCATCCATTCAAGGGCAACATGGACGTGGCTGCGCTGGAGGAACTGATCGCCGCGCGCGGCGTACAGGCGATACCGGCGGTGTTCGTCACCGTCACCAACAACTCCGGCGGTGGCCAGCCGGTTTCGCTGGCCAACCTGCGGGCGGTGCGCGAGGTGTGCGACCGCCACGGGCTCCCACTGTTCCTCGACGCTTGTCGCTTCGCGGAGAACGCGTGGTTCATCCAAGAGCGCGAAGAGGGTCAGCAGGGGCGGCCGATCGTCGACATCGTGCGCGACATGGCCGCGCTGGCCGACGGGATGACGATGAGTGCGAAGAAGGACGGGATGGCCAACATCGGTGGCTGGCTGGCGATGAACGACAGCACACTCGCCGCCCAGTGCCGCAACCTGCTGATCCTCACCGAGGGCTTCCCTACCTACGGCGGCCTCGCCGGGCGCGACCTGGAGGCCATCGCGCAGGGTCTCAGCGAGGTGGTCGACAGCCACTACCTGCGGTACCGAATCCGCTCGACCGCCTACCTCGCTGACGCGCTCGACTCGTCCGGCGTGCCGGTGGTCAAGCCGGCCGGTGGGCACGCGGTGTACATCGACGCACGCGCCCTGTTGCCGCACATTCCCCCGCTCGAGTACCCCGGACACGCCCTTGCCACCGCGCTCTACCGCGAAGGGGGCATCCGCGGCTGCGAGATCGGCACGGTGATGTTCGGCCGCCGTCCCGACGGCAGCGAGCAGCCGGCGGCAATGGACCTGGTGCGCCTGGCCATCCCGCGGCGCACCTACACCCAGAGCCACATCGACTATGTGGTCGAGGTGGTGCGCTGGGTGGCCGGCCGCGCCGACGAATTGCGCGGCCTGCGAATCGTCGACGAGCCGCCGGCGCTGCGCCACTTCACCGCCCGCTTCGAGCCGCTCTGAACAGAACCCCGGTGTGTCAGGCGGTGGCGAGGGCCAGCTCGTCGCCGGCGCTCTGGCCATCGATCGCCCGCCGCCAGCCGGGCAGGCGGGCAGCGAGCACCACGCACAGCGCGAGACTCACCGCGGCGCCACCGACGAACGACACGCGCAGGTCGGTGGCATCGCCGACCGAGCCCACCAGCAGCAGCCCGAGGCCGTAGGTGGTGCCGGCCAGCGCCTGGAAGATGGACAGCACACGGCCCCGGCTGGCGGCCGGCGCGTCGCGCTGCAGCGTGCTGATGAGCGAGATGATGGTCGACGAAGAGGCCGCTCCCAGCAGCGTGGCAGCCACCACGACTGCGCCCGCGGAGGGCGCCAGGCCGTACAGAGCGAGACAACCCGATAACAGCAACAGCTGCCCACCAAGCAGGGTCGAGCGGCGCAACCGGGCGCCGAGCACAGCGACTGCCATGCCACCGACGAGCGATCCCACCCCTTGCGCCGAAGCGATCGTTCCCGCCAGGCCGGTGCCGCCGCCGAACTCACTGTGGGCGTAGATCGGGATCAGTCCCATGAACGGAATGACGAGGATGTTGATGCCCATCGCCAGCACCAGTGTGTGGGCACAGCCGGGGCAGGCCCACAGCGAACGCCAACCGTCCGCCAGCCGCTCGCCGATCGTGCCGTCGGTGGCGCCGTGGGCGCGCAGCGGGTGCCGCAGGCGCATCACCACCACGGCCATCAGCACGAAGGTGACCGCATTGAAGGTGATGGTCCAAGCCGGCCCGAGTGCGCTCACCAGCACCGTGCCCAACAGCGGCCCGAGCACGCGACCGCTGTTCCACGAGTAGGCGACCAGCGAGACCATCGCCATCAGCTCGTCGGGCGGAACCAGGTCGGGCTGGATCGCGGTGTAGCTCGGCTGCCCGAGGGCACCAGCCGACGCCGACAGCATGATCAGAGCGATGAGCACTCCCGGGGTGCGGACACCTGCGCCGAGGGTGACGGCCAGCGCCCCTGTGGCCAGCGCCTGCAGCAGCAACATCAGCGCGAACACCTTGCGCCGGTCGTGGCGGTCGGCGAGCAGCCCGCCGAAAGGTGCGGCAAACCCTTGCGGCATGAAGGTGGCGAGAGCGACAAGGCCGGTCTGCACCGCCGAGCCGGTGTCGCGGGCGACCAGACTGCCGACGACGATCAGTTGCACCCAGGTGCCGATGTCGGACACAACTGCGGCGGTGAACAACCGACGAACTTCTGGTCTGCGGAGGGGTCGGAAGGGATGGTTGCTCACTCAACGATCCACGCTACCGCCGCGCACCTCCGATGATGATGGAGCGCAGGTGCGGCCAAGCGGCAGCGAAACCGGCGTGCAGCGGGCGGCGCTCGACCTCGTCGATCGGCACCCAGGCGACGGCGTCGGTCTCGAAATTCACCGAAGCACCGAACATTTCGTCGACCTCCAGCACCACCGTGGTGTACCGCCAGTCGTCGGCGGGGGCAAACACGTACTCACCGAGCAGCCGATGTTCGACGGGAATCGTGCCCACCTCTTCGGCTGCCTCGCGCAGCGCGGCCTGGTACGGAGACTCGCCTTCGTCGATCGCCCCGCCAGCGCAACTCCAGGTGCCGCCCTCGTGCGCCCACGGCGAGCGCTTCTGCAGCATCACCAGCGGTGCCAGCCCGTCGGCGCGCAACACGAACAGCACCCCCGCCGCGCCGAACACACCCCAACGCACATGGCCGTCGGAGCAGCGCAGGAAACCGTCACCGGAGCGTCCCGTCATCGTCGCCCGACGATAGGCGCTCGCTGAGCCACCGGACACTCATCACCGGACACCAGTCACCGGACACCCAGTCACCGGGCACCCATGGTAGGAAGTGGTCATGCCCGCCGACCTGGTGTTCACCACCCTCAACCGTGTGCACGGCGCGGTGCTCACCCTCACCCGCGGGCGGCTCGGCTGGCGCACACCCGGGATGGAAGTCGTGCAACTGCACACCATCGGCCGCAAGAGCGGCCAGCGGCGCACTGTGCTGCTCACCGCACCGCTGCGCATCGGCGACGACTACGTGGTCGTCGCCTCGAGGGGTGGCGACGACGAGCACCCTGATTGGTACCGCAACCTGCTGGCCCACCCGCAGGTGGAGGTGACCACGCGCGAGGGCGACAAGGCGATGACCGCCCGAGTGGTGAAAGGCGACGAGCGCTCAGCACTGTGGAAGCAGATCGTCAGCCGCCAACGGCTGTACGCCTTCCACCAGCGGCGCACGACTCGTGAAATACCGGTGGTGGTGTTGTCACCGCGCTGAGCGGTAAGCCGGCCGGCCACCACCCGCGACTCACGCGCCGCCAGTGTCGCTGCGTTACCCTGGCACAGGCGTGTGCCACGAGCGGCCGGTCACGCACGGCGAAGCGCCCGCAACCGGGGGGACCCTGCATGGGACTGTTCAAGAAGAAGCAACCCGGCAACTCGATGACGGGCGCCCCGCAAGCTTCGCCGACGGCTTCCCGCTCCACCTCGGAGGTGTGGTCGCGTCGCGCCAGTGCCGGCGACCTGGCGACGCTGCGCGCCGAACTGACCGAACTGCGTACACGGCTCGAGGCCCGCGAGCGAGAGCACGTCGCGGCTGAGGCCCGCATGGCGGCACTCGATGCCACCACGACCGCGATCGTGAGCAACCGCCTGGGGGGTGACGACCTGCTGTCGCGGGTGGCCGACCTCGAGGGCCAACTGCAAGGTGTGGCCAACACTGCGGCTGCCGCGGCGGCGGCCGCCGACGCCGCGGCGCAGAAGGCCCGCGCACTGGCCGCGATCCCGCATTCGACTGCCGACCCAGTGCTCGCCGCGCGTGTCGACGCGATAGTCGCTCGCCTCGACGCGCTGGCCACGCCGATCGCCGACCCGCAGCTGCTCGCACGGCTCGACGCGCTGGCGGCGCGAGTAGAAGCAGCCGACACGCTCGGAGCGCAGATCGGCGAGTTGCAGCGACGTCTCGACCAGCTGCAGGCCAACTCGGCCAACCCGGAGGCGAGCTCGCTGACCGAAGGCCTGGCTTCTCAGCTCGCCCAGCTGGCCGAGCGGGTGAGCGCCAACGACATCGCCGCCCGCCAGGCGGCCGAGCAGGTGGCAGGTCTCGACCAACGGTTGGCGGCAGTGAGCACCGAGCTGGCCAACCAGCTGCGCGAGTTGGGCAACGACATCGACGGCCTGGCCGACCACCAGACTGCAGGCCCCCCAGGAGTGATCGACGACCAGGTACTCGACGCATTGCGTGCCGGGCAGGTGAAGCTGGCGGCCGAACAGGCCCGCTACGAGATCGCGTTCCGCAACGATCTGGCGGCGCTGGCCGAGCAGGTTCGGCGCACCGGTCACTGACTCACTGCGTGCGCGGCGGGAGCGGAGCCACCACCGATCAGCCCGCCGATTCGAGCAGCTCGATCGCCCGACGCACCAACTCGCGTGCGGCGGTGATCTTGGCTGCGTAGGTCTCCAGATCGGCATCGCGCAAGGCATCATCGGCCTCGTCGAACAGATCGTCGGCCTCAGCCAACAGCTCGGCAGCAGTTGCATCGGGATCGGGATCGTCGGGATCGGGATCGTCGGGATCGGAGCCTGAGCCACTGACGACGTCGCCGACATCGACCGACAAGCCGGGGAACAGCTCAGCGAGAGCCTCGCCGATGCTGTTGCCCATCGCCACCCGACCCTTGTAGCTGACAACCATCTTGTTCACCAGCGGTTGGCCGGACGCAGTCTGCTCGACGTAGAGCGGGCGGAACCACAGCAGGCCATCGGCCACCGGCAGCATCTGCAGGTCGCCGACTTGCACCCGGGTGCCACCGTCGGCGTTGTTGTTCAGCGTCGCGTACTGCGACACCTCCGGGTCGGAGTTCATCGCCGCCCCGACGTTGTACGGGCCGTCCTCCTCGGTGCCCGTGGGCAGCAAGTAAACGACCAGCTGCCCGTACGAATCGGGGTCTCCACTGGCGGTCATGTAGGCCACCAGACTCTTGTTCTGGTCGTTGGTGCTGAACGGCTGGAACGGCCGCAGAATGCGGAAGGTGGCCTCAGCGTCCCCGCTTGCGTGGAACATCGTGTAGTACGGCTCGAAGCGCCGCTCACTGCTGTCGGACGCGAACTGCGTGCTACCGGCATCGGTCACGGCCTCCGACGAAGAGCCGTCGTCACCCGAGGATGCAGCGGTGGGCGCGGGATCGAGTTCGGGCGCGCCGAGGGCGACCGACCAGGCGCCGCTCCGGTCGAAGAAGTCGGTCGAGTCGAGGCGGTACTTGGAATAGGCCGCGGTCTGGATGCGGAACAGGTCTTCCGGATAGCGCATGTGACTGCGTAGCTCGGCCGGCATCGCGTCGAGCGGGGTGAACAGGTCGGGGAAGGCCGAGCTCCACACCTGCACCACCGGGTCGGTCGGATCGTTGACGTACAGGGTGATCGATCCGTCGTAGGCGTCGACCACGGCCTTCACGCTGTTGCGCACGTAGTTGAATGACGAGTCGAGGCCGCTGTTGTCGCTCAATTGGCTGAGGTCGGCGTTCTCGCCGTAGGGGTAACGATTGCTGGTGGTGTAGGCGTCGATCACCCACACGATGCGTCCATCGACCACCACCGGGTAGGGGTCGGCGTCGAGGGCGAGGAACGGCGCGACCTTGCTCACCCGGTCGCCGACTTTGCGCACCGAGACGAACCGCGACTCGGAGGTGATCGCCGAACTGCCGAGCAGGTTGTAGTCGAACTCCTCCAACGCGAGCGCCAGGCGACGCAGCGTGGAGTCGAGTTCGACTCCGCCGTCGCCCGAGTACGGCTGCACCTCCTCGCCCTCACAGGCCGTCTCGCTGACGGTGGTGTTCAACACCGCATAGCCCGACATCGAGGTACCGAAATAGATCTGCGGCCGTTCGATGGCAGCGATCGTGTCGTCGTAGGCGGGCTTGCGGCTGGTATCGATCTGCCCCGCGGGCGACATCACCAAACCACATCCGTGAGTGTTGATCAGGTGGGTACCCTGCCACGACTTGTTGCCCACCTGGCTGAGATCGAGCTCGCGGGCACCGACGATCACCTGCCGCTCGACGCCGTCGATCAGGTAGCGGTCGGGATCGACGTCGGTCACCTTCGTGCCCGGCAGCGGCTCGTCGGTCTGGAAGCGGGTGCGGATGCTCTCGACCGGACGCAGCAGGCGTGCATCCGTCAGCGCAGCGACGTTGTCAGCGATCTCCGCCCGGCTGAGGTCGGCGAAGGAGACCTCCTCCACCACCACCTGATCGATGCCCAACGCGCGACGCGTGGCCTCGATGTTGTACGCGATGTACTTGGCCTCTTTGTCCTTCTGGTTGGGATTGACCACCAGCGACTGCACAGCGGCGGGGTAGATGATGCCTGCCACCAGCGCGATCACCGCCCACAACCCGGACGCAACCACCGCCGGCCGCCAGCGATCAGTCTTGAGGGTGCTGACGTACAGCCCGGCAGTGGCGAGGGCGATGAGCGCCAGCAGCAGCACCGCGGGTAGCTGCGCGTTGTCGACTGCGTAGGTGATGCCGCGCACGGCTCCACGGCTGGCCGTGGTGAGTTCGTAACGGGTCACCCAGTAATCGCATGCCTTCAGCACCGCCAACACGGCCAACAGCACGGCGACGTGGGCCTTGGTGGCGCGACGCACCTTGGGCCGCGGCGGCTGCACCACGATGCCACCGGACAGCACGTGGTCGAGCACCACCAACACGGTGATCAATGTCATCGCGATGAACAGCCAATCGATCACGAAAGTGACGAACGGCAGCTTGAACAGATAGAAGCCGACATCGTTGCCGAAGTGAGGATCGTTGACGCCGAACGACTTGCTGTTGCGGAACATCAACCAGTCCTGCCAGCGGCCCATCGTCGGCAGCGCGGCGAGCAGGCCGATCGCGATCGCAACCGCAAAGCGGAACAGACGCAGGCGTCGGCCGAAGAACTGGTGGAAGCGCTCGACCAATGGATGCACGTTGGCCGCGAACGAGGAGGGCGCGAGACGGTCGGCGATCATCAAGTTGAGCACTACGAGCACGATGAACGTTCCTGCGAACATCGCGAACAGCGTCAGCTTGGCCGTGAGCTGGCCCCAGAACACATCGGTGCGGTCGACCGACTCGAACCACAGGTAATCGACGTAGAAGCCGGCGAGCACCCGCGCCGCGATCAACCCGACGACGGCCACCACCGCGGCCACGATCAACCACATGCGCCAACGCTCACCCAGGCGGGGTCGCTTGGGGATGCGGCGCGGACCGCCGGCAGGAGGATCGGGCTGGGTTTCGTCGGGAGAGTTCGCCACGTGCGCAGGCTACTGCCGCGCCCGTTGCAGCATGCAGCGACAGCCCTCGTGCGCAGGTGCGCAAAGGTGCTCGGTGGGGAACGGCTCGCCTGCGGCGATCGTCCCGCCGAGCATGTTGTCCTCCGCGTCGGGGCAATCGGGGCCGTTCGGGTCGATCGTCCAGCACACCGGCGTGCCGGGCGCGAGCACTGCGAACGCGCCGCGGCCGAACGCCGTGTGGAAGACCTCCTCCAAGTACTCGTCGATGCGCTGTGTCTTCCACTCGCGGTACACGGCGCGCACGGCCTCCACCACCGCCGGGTTGTCGCCTGCCGCATTCGACACAGCCCTCTCGACCCGCTCGCGCAGCGGCGCGACGATTGTCGAGGTCAGTTGCGCGCCGGCGGGGGTGAGGGCATCGTGGGCAGCGAGCGCACGCCGGTGCGCGACCAGCGAGCCGTCGTCGAGGCTTGCCGCCCCGGCGAGTGCGGCTTGCTCCAGGTCGTCGTGCACCGCCCGCTGATAGCGAGCCGCGTGCTCGTCGGCGTCGGGTAGCAGTGCCCCAGGATCGGTGACCGGGGTCTTGCGCCGCAGCACGAGCATGATGTCGTTCTGCTCGTCGGCGAGCACCCGCTTCAACTTGCGCGCGGCGGCGACGATCAGCGGCGTCAACTCCGCGTCGCGTCGGGCGAAGGGGGTGGGCGCGTCGTTGTCGGCTGGTTGCTCGAGGCGGGAACTGCCGTCAGCCTCATCGCGCACAGCGCGCGCTTCTACCTCGCCCGCTGCGCCCAGTGCCGTTGCGGCAGGTGTGGCACCGGAGGCGTCGTCCACCACTGGGCCGGCGCGCATCGCGCGGGCGGCGACCTCTTCGGCACGCGCTGCGCGCAGACGCGCGAACAGGTCGTCGACCGTGGTGCGAGCGGGCGCCGCTGGTAGGTGCACGGGGTGTTCGCCGCTCTCTGGCACGTCCGGCACGTCCGGCACGTCCGCCTCTTGCGCCGCGTCGGCTGCGGGGGGCGCGGCCGTCGCGGCACCAGTGTCGTCGTCGGCAGGCCGGTCGTCAGGCTGGTCGGCAGGCTTACGACGGCCGGCGGCAGTGATCGGAGCCGATGGTGGCGCCGGACGCGCGGGCCGGCCGGGGATCTGCACCTCGCCGGCGAACAGCGACACCACCTTGGCCACCTTCGCCGGCCGCGATGCCCGACCGTCGGCGGCGGGGTGGTCTGCCTCACCGGCCGCAGCGCCCGACGGGCGGGGGGCGTCGTCGATGCCCTCGGCCTGATCAGCGGCCGGGGTGGGCAACTGCAACACGTTCGCCCCGCGCCGACGACCTGCTTCCCCAGGCTCGACGGCACCGTCGTCGGCAGGCTGGGCGGCGGCGGGTGGTGGTCGATCAGCCGCTGGCCGCGCAGTGTCCGAGCGGTCGCTGGAGGGTGGCGGGGCATCCTCGACGCGCTCCGCGGGGCGATCTTGGGATGGCGGCGCGACGGCAGGAAGTTCGCCAGTGCTCGGCGGCGGGCCGGCGATGTCGTGGGGCTCGGTGAGCGGTGTCATTTCGGCCATCACGTCGACCGCGGCGATGCGTGCCCGCTCGAACGCGTGCAGCAGGCGATCGCGTCCGTGCACCAGGGCTTCGATCTGCTGGCGGGCAAGTTCGCGGCGGCGGGCCAATTCGCCGAGCACGCGTTCGCGATAGGCCCGCGCCTCGTTCACCATCTCGCGACCCTGCTGCTTGGCCATCTCCAACTCGGCCTCGGCGTCGGAGGCCGAATCCTGCCGATGCCTGGCGGCCTCGATCTCGGCCTCCTCGCGCAGGCGCTGGGCCTCGTCGGTGGCCTCGCGCACTATCCGCGCGGCGTTCTCCTCGGCGCGAGCCTTGATCTGCGCGGCAGCCTCGCGGCTGGTGGTGAGGATCTTCGCCGCCTCCTCACCGAGCAAGCGGGCGACAACATCCTCGTCGACCGCAAGCGGGTCGAGACCGGCGTACTGGCTTGTTCGCAGCTCACTCTCGAGGAACCGTTCGCGCTCCTGCAGGCGGGCCAGTTCGGCGGCCACCATGCGCAGGAACTCGTGCACCTCGTCGGTGTCGAAGCCGCGCCGGCCAACCGTGAAGTTCGCCGCCGCGACGGCCGCCGGCGACGAAGGGTCGGGGCGTGAGAACGAGATGGCCATTACTCAAATCGTACGTGTCGCAAGCCCTGCGATGTGGGCATCCCCCCTGCTAGCAGCAGAGGTCGCGCCCGTCGATCAGGTCGTGGTGGGCGGCGACACCTCTACCGGGGTGCCACCGATGCGGGCCAGCTCGTCGAGCGCCTCCTGCAGCGTGCCCACCGGGATGATCTCCACCTCGCCGCCGGCAACCTCGCGGGCGCGGGCCAGACCGTCGACACCGTCCTCGCCCTGGGTCACCGGCACGAGGAAGTACTTCACCCCGGCCTGGCGCACGGCCGACGTCTTCGAGTTGAGCCCACCGATCGCCCCGACGTTGCCCTCCAAGTCGATGGTGCCGGTCACGGCCACATCGTGCCCGCCGAGCAGGCTGCCGGGCGTGAGCGCGTCGATCAGGGTGAGGGTGAAGGCGAGCCCGGCCGACGGGCCACCGATGCGTTCGGTGTCGATCTGCACGTCGATGCCGTCGGGCAGTTTCACCGTCGTCGTGTCGACCGATCGGAAGCCGATGATCGTGCGCGCCGGTTCTTCTCCCGGGGCGGCGATGGTGGTGAGCTCGCCCGACATCTCCACGCCGTCGCGGATGAAGTCGACGGTCACCGTCTCGCCGGGCGCGACGTCGCGCATGATCTTGGTCAGGTCGTCGACGATGTCGACAGTGGTGCCGTTGACCCCGACGATGGTGTCATTGGGGTCGAGCAGGTCGTCGGCCGGGCTGAACCGCATGCACTCCGTACCGGCCGCGTTGGCCTCCAGGCACAACAGCGCGCCCACCACAACCTCGCCTTGCTGCAGCTCGACCGGGTAGCCGGCAGCCGCCAGCGCGACGTACATCGCGTCGTCCTTGGCGGTACGCATCTGCTGCTGGCCGAGATCGATGAGCTGTTGCGGTGTGTTGTCGCCGTACTTGTCGCGGTAGCTGTGCAGGCGTGCCGCCGGATCGTCGTTCACCACCCACCAGTCGAGAGCGCTGATCGACGGCTCGACGACGGTGACGAAAAACACCTGGCCGTCGGTGTCGTAGCGGGTTGCTCCCACGACCTCCAGCCGCGGCTCCACCGGCTCGGCCGACGACGGCACCACCGCGAACTTGACCGGCTCGGTGACATAGAGCGCGCAGTCGACCCGACCGTCACCATCGGCGTCGTCGTCACCCCACTCGACGCAGCGCTGCTTGTCGACCACCGTCGCCGGCACGAAGCTGGCCACCAGCGGAGTAGCGGCGACGAGCATTCCCAACGCGGCCAACGGCACCGCCCACCACCTGTGACGACGCGAGGGCCGCCGCACCGGCAGCACCCCCGCGAGATGATCGGACGACAGCGCCTGGTCGGGCAGTGGCGGGGGCGCAGGCAGCTGAAACGGGTCGGGCGAACTCACCCGGCCAGCCTGCCAGACGGAACGGCCGATCCCCACGCGAGGCCGATGAGCGACACCACGGGTACGATCTTGGCGGTGGACACCGGCCGGCTCACCCTTGCCGCGGCATTGATGGCCGCAATGGCGATCGTGGCGTTGGTCGCGACCGGCTGGCGCCCGCGGGCGAAGGTGACCGCCGATCCCGGACGCTCGCGGTGGCCCGAGCTGGAGGACGCACGGGCGGTGGCCGTCGAAGAACTCCACACCCCCACCGAGCAGCGCACCAACTGGCTGAAGCGGATGTGGTCGGTGGTGGCCACTACCGGTCTCGCAGTGTGGGTTGGCGCGGCGCTGGCGACGGTTGTGGGCTTCGCCGCGGCCTGGCTGGTGATCCACCTCACCGACATGCTGCGCCGATGAGTGCCGATGCTGTCGATGCTGGGAGCGAAAGGGCGGCGCGCTGGCAGACGGTGGCGGTTGCCGGGCACACCGGCGATCTGGCCACGGCCCGCGCCGCGCTCACCGCCGACGACGCGTCGCTGCGCGAGTTGGCCCTCGGCGCGCTCGATCGCATGGGCGCGCTGTCCGACGAAGACGTGGCCAAGGCGATCACCGACCCGGCCGCTGGGGTGCGTCGGCGGGCGCTACGCCTCGCGGCCCTGCGGCCGTCGTGCGACCTGCTCGCGGCACTCGCCGACCACGATCCGTCGGTGGTCGAGGTCGCTGCGTGGGCTGCCGGCGAACGCGAAAGCGTAAACGAGGGCGTGTTCGCCAAGCTGTGCGCGCTGGCCACCGGCGCGCCGGATGCGCTCGTGCGCGAGGCGGCGGTGGCCGCGCTCGGCGCGCTCGGCGATCAGCGTGGACTGGCCGCAATCTTGCACGGCTGCGGCGACTCGCCCGCCGTCCGGCGGAGGGCGGTACTCGCCCTGGCGCCGTTCAGCGGGCCGCAGGTGGACGCCGCGCTCGATGCCGCTCGTGCCGACCGCGACTGGCAGGTACGTCAGGCCGCGGAAGACGTCGCCGCCGATTGAGTGCGTAGCCCACGGGCTGCGGCGGCATCAGCCGCGCTCAGCCGAGTGAGCGCTGGAGGCGTTCCAACGTCGAGCGCTCGATGCGGTACCAGGCCCACGTGCCGCGCTTGTCGGCCGACACCAGGCCTGCCTCGCGCAACACCTTGAGGTGATGGCTGACCGTCGGCTGCGAGCGGCCCACCGGACCGACGAGGTCGCACACACACGCGCCGTCGGGGCCGCAGGCCGCGATCAACGACAGCAGATGCAGACGAACCGGGTCGGACAGGGCCGCGAAACCACGAGCCAGCTCGACGGCATCACCGTCGTCGAATGCGGCGCTGCCGACGGTGGAGCAACACACCGGCGCGGCAGCGATCTGAGCTGCCGTCTGTAGCTGAGATGCAGTTGTCATCGACAAGCCTTTCGCATCGACTCGACTCCTGCCGAAGGGGCGAGGCTGCCGCATCGACAAACATCAATCTATCGCCTCGCGGTCGTCCCGCACGGCCTCGATATCAATACCGCACACGACTGCAAACTGCCCGCAGCCAGGGGTACGTTTGCGCACCATGAAGACCCGCTCCAGCGCTTCGATCGCCCTCTTCGCCACGCTCGGCCTGCTCACCGCGTGCGGTGACGACAACGCCTCCGAGGGCGACTCCGACGCATCTGTCGCTGCGCCCGCGGCGGGAGCGCGCACAGTCGACGTGGTGATGGACGACATCGTCTTTCGCCCCGACTCGATCAGCGTGGCCGCGGGCGAGACGATCACCTTCCGGTTCACCAACGCCGGGGCGATCACCCACGATGCCTTCCTCGGCGACGCGGCCGAGCAGGCCGAACACGAGGCCGAAATGGCGGAGATGGCCGCCACGACGACGATGGCGGGAATGGACGGAATGGACGGCATGCACGGCACCGACTCGCACGCCGAACACCTCGGCAATGCGGTCACTGTGCAACCGGGCGACACCCAGACGTTCACCCACACCTTCGCCGCCGGCGAGGTGCTCGAGATCGGCTGTCACCAGCCGGGCCACTACGTGGCGGGGATGAAGATCACGCTGCAGGTCGACTGACATCGATCACCGCGTCGGTGGCCTCGACCACCTCCACCCGGCCCTGTCCAACCCGCTCGGCCGATTGCTCAATCGGCCAGGTCGTACCTGTAGATGTTGGTGTCGCGGGGGACGAAACCGATCCGGCGGTACAGGCGGTTGGCCTCTTCGCGCGAGGGCCGGGAGGTGAGGTCGACGGTCTTGGCCCCCTTGCTGCGGGCGACGTCGAGGGCGAAACGATTGAGCCCCTCCCCCACGCCGTGCCCACGAGCCCCTGCGTCGACGACGACGTCCTCGATCCACGCCCGCACCCCGGTGGGGATGCGAAAGGTAACCAGCGTGAGCGTGCCGACGATCTCGCCGTCGATCCTCGCCAGCAGCAGGTCGCATGAGGGGGCGGCGACGATGTCGGCCAGCTCGGCCAGGCTCGGCGGCGGCGAACTGCGCGACAGCTGCGGCAGCAGGCGGGCGAAGGCCTCGGCCAGCGTCGGGTCGGCGACGGCGGCGATCTCGTAGCTGACGGTCACCGCCCAAGGCTAGCCGTCGGCACCGGGGGTAGGCTCGGCTGCGTATGGAGCACGTCCGCTGGTTGGGACAACCGAAGTTGCACCGTCCCAAGCTGATCGCGGCCTTCACCGGCTGGAACGATGCAGCTGACGCGGCGAGCAACAGCGTGCGCCACCTGATCGAGGCATGGCAGGGCCAGCCGCTGGCCGAGATCGACCCGGAGGAGTTCACCGACTTCGCCACGGTGCGCCCACACGTGCGTCTCACCGCCGACCAGCGGCGCACGATCGTGTGGCCGACGGTAGGAATGTGGAGCGCCAGCACCCCGGGCGGCGACGTGATTCTGCTGCTCGGCCCAGAGCCGGCACTGCAGTGGCGGTTGTTCACCGAGCAGGTCATCGCTGTCGCCGACAAGTTCGAGGTGTCATTGGTGATCACCCTCGGAGCGCTGCTCGCCGACGTGCCGCACTCGCGGCCGGTGCAACTGATCGGCACCTCCACCGACGACGACACGATCGAGCGTTTCGACCTGCAACGCAGTCGCTACGAGGGCCCCACCGGCATCGTCGGAGTGCTGCAGGACGCCTTCGGCCGCGCCGGTCTGGCGACAGCGTCGCTATGGGCGGCGGTGCCCGCATACGCGTCGCAACTGCCGTCACCGAAGGCCACCGTCGCGCTGATGCGCCGCGCGTGCGACATGCTCGGCACCCCCGGCCCGGTCGGCGACCTGCAAGCCGCGGCCGACGCCTACGACGAGCGCGTCTCGGCCCTGGTGGCCGATGATGTCGACCTGATCGCGTATGTCGCGCGGCTCGAGGGCATGGCCGACTCGGGCGAACTCGACGACTACGGACTCGACGAGGAAGCGGAGTTCGACACCGGCGACGATCTCGACCATCTCGACGGCGACGGCGACGACGTCGATCTCGGCCGCGGCGACGGTGCCAGTGGTGATGCGCCGGTCGACGGCGAGGAGTTGATGGCCGAGGTCGAGCGCTTCCTGCGCGACCAGGGCCGCGACGACTGATCAGGCTGAGCAAGCCCGTGCAGGCTCGGGTCGGCAGAGTCAGTGTTGCCAGCCCCGCCACACGTCGGCGCGAGGCGGGTCGAAGACCGGGGTGGCGTGGTGGCCGTCGATCGCCGCGAAGGCAAATGGTGCCCAGAACTCGGCGGCAACCGTGTGGGGTGGCAGGTGATCGCGATGGAACCACCCCAGGTCGCTGGCCTCCAGCGGGTGCATCTGCAACTCACCTCCGGTGGCGCGGCAGTGGAACAGGATCAGATACATCGCGAAGCGGCTGAAGCCGGCGCGCTGCCCGTCGATCACAGCCAGCAGTTGCACCGGCTCGCACTCGATGCCGGTCTCCTCGCGCACCTCCTTCACCGCCACCTCGGCTGCCGAGTATCCGGCATCGGCCCAGCCGGTGGGGTACAGCCACAGCCCGGAGTCGGCGCGCTGCACGAGCAGGATCTCGCCGCCCTCGTTGCCCACCACTGCTCCGACTGCGACCTTGGGGGTGACATAGCCCGGTACGCCTTCGCCGATGTTGCTCAACCACTCCTGCAGGAAGTGATCACTCGCGCGGCGCACCTCCACCTCGTCGAGTGCGGCCTCCTCTGCCGTGGTGCGGATGTCGGCCGCCACGCGCAGCACTTCCTCGAACCGCTCCCGCTCGTACAGGCTGGCGGTGAAGGCCAGACCGGTGCGGGCGATACCCGCCAACGCATCGCTCCAGCGGTACAGGTCGCGCCGGGCAACGTCGAGCAACAGGTTCGGTCCGCCGTTCTGCGCGGCCCATGGATCGAGCGGCTTGTCGGGCGTCGGCGGGGGCGGCTGCTCGGGCACGCGCGCGACCCTAGGCGGCACAGCACGCCCTCGGTCGCGCTCGTACGAGCGTGGGGGCGCTCCCGCCTGCTCGCGGGCCTCCGCCTACACTCGCCCTGTGCCCTCACGTATCCTGCACGCCGCTGCCCTGCAGGCGACAGTGCTGGCGATGACAGTGCTGGCCGCAGGATGCGACAATTCCGCCCCCGCCGCCTCGACCACGGTGGCGCCATCGACCACCACGATCCCGCGCGCCGACGACGGCACGCTGGTGGTGGGTGCCGTGCTACCGACCGTGGGGGCCGCGGCCGAAATCGGCAAGTCGATGTCAGCCGCGCTCGATCTCGCGGTGGCGGAAATCAACGACGCCGGCGGGGTCAACGGTCGGCCGATGCGACTGGTGGTGCGCGAGGAGGGGGAGAGCCCCGACGTCGCGCTCGCCTCGCTGCAGAACCTCGCGCAGCTCGGCGTCGACGTGGTGATCGGGCCGACTTCGTCGCTCACCGTTCTCGACACGCTCGGCAGCGCCGTCGAGGCGGGCGTACTTACCTGCGCGCCCACGGCGACGGCACTGGCTCTCGACACGTTCCCCGACAACGGCTTGTTGTTCCGCACGATCGCCAGCGACTCGCTGCAGGCCCAGGCCCTGGCGCGGTTGGTGGAGACCACCGGCGCCGGATCGGCAGCCATCGTGTACCTCGACGACGGTTACGGGAGGCCGTTCGGCCAGGCAACCAGGGCGGC
>CAUJEE010000146.1 GCA_963169215.1 Actinomycetota bacterium | reverse complement strand
TCGCCTCGCTGGTCGTCGTCGCCTCGCTCGCCTGCGCCGTGACGCTGAACGTCGTGTTGGCCGGGCTCGATGTCGCCGCGATCAGCTTCTGCTTGGCCGACTCGGCAGTTGTGATGAACACCCGCCCCGAGTACAGCGTCGCCGATGCTTCACCGGTGATCGTGACCGAACCCTCAGCGGCAAGAATGACATAGAAGGTTCCGCCGTCGCCCACCGAGGCCAGTGGGTTCCCGAGGTCATCGGTGATCGTGCCACCGGTAGCGGTGAGCGCGACTGAAGCGGCAGACGTGGTGACCCTGAACGGGCCGATCATCTCGCCCACACCGCCGCTCGACAACAGCGGATCGATCGACAGAGTCGGTGCCGGCTCGGAGAGCGCCACCGCGTTGGCGACCAAGTAGTCGTACACAGCTTGTACGGCGGCAGGGTTACCGGCCGCCAAGCTGGCCCCGTCGCTGAACCACCACACCGCGGCCTGCGTGCCGGCGGCCGCCTCGTTGGCCGACAGGCTGCCCAGGTCGGGCTCCAGCGTCAGGTTGATCGCCGTCAGCAGATCGCTCGTCGACTTCGTCGGGTAGCCGTTCTTCAGCACCCAGGCGACTTTGCCGAGGTTGGGCACGTTGCCCTCGCTCCAACTCGACTCCTCGTACTCGACACCCACCTGGGTGTTCGTGTTCAGATCGATGCAGTAGGTCTGGATCGAACCACCGCCGTCCACCGCGAGGTTGATCAGGCCGGCCCAATAGCTGCCACCGCTCATGGTGACGTTCATGCCACTCCCCGTGCCGGAAATGCTTCCCGTGACACCGTCCGCGTCGGCCGTACCGAGCAGAATGCCACCCACGGCGCACGCTGCCCCCACTGCGAACACGCCAAGTGGCCGTCGAATCAACCTGAATTCCCTCATGATCATCCTCCGGGTGGCCAGCCTAGACCCAAGCAGGGCGTCGGGTAAACCCAACATGGTGCACCTTCTCAGATTCTTGAGGGTTGCGGTGGCACCACGTGGGGTGATGGACGATCATCGTGGGCGGTCTCTCTTCCCCTGAACAGCCGTCTCGCTTTCGTCAAGCTCGCCCTCAATGGCCGACCCCGCCCGCCGGACGCGCCGATGCCCCGATCGACCAAGGGCCGGTCGGGGCATCAGCACGACTACATGGTGCGTCTCAGATCTGACGCCGCCGCGTCGCCAACACGACCGCGCTGCCCATCAGCAACAGGCCGAGACCAGTTGCTGCAGTTGTGCTCGTCGTGGCACCGGCTCCCGGAATCGGATTCTCCGAACCCGCTTCGCTGGTCGTGGTCACCTCTTCTTGCTCCTCCTCGGCCGACACCTCCACCGACGCAGTGGTGACAGCCTTGGTGGTCGAGGCGGTGATCAGCTTCTGCTTCGGCGAGGCAGCCGTGGTGACGAACACACGACCCGAGCTCAAGGTGGCCTGGGCGGTGGCGGTGACCACCACCGAACCGACTTCGTCGATGGTGACGAAGAACGTGCCGCCTGCGAGCACCGTCGTGATCGGTGTGCCGAACTCGTCGGTGATCGTGCCACCGGTGGCGCTGAGCTCCACCGATGCGGCCGAGGTGGTGACGGTGAACGGGCCGATGCGCTCACCGATCACACCGGTGAGTGTCGCCGGGTCGATCGTCAGGCTGGGCGCCGGCTCGGAGACGGAACTCGCGTTGGCGACCAGATAGTCGTAGACCGCAACCAGACCCTCGGGGTTCGAGCCAGCGAGGTTGGAGCTGTCGGTGAAGTGCCACACTGCCGCTTGTGTACCGGCCGCGGCGTCGTTGGCCGACAGGCTGGCCAGGTCGGGCTCACGGGTGACGTTGATCGCCGCCCGCAGCTCTTCGGTCGACACCGTCGGGTAGCCGTGGCGCAGCACCCAGGTGACCAAGCCGAGGTTGGGCACGTAGCCCTCTGTCCAGTCGGCCTCGCTGTAGTGCACCCCGGAGCTGGTCGAGGTGTTGAGGTCGATGCAGTAGGTGATCACCGACCCCCCTCCGTCGACCGACAAGGTGATCAGCCCGGCCCAGTGGCCTCCGCTGTCGGTCTGCACTGTGGCGCCGGCACCCGTACCACTCAGCGTGCCCGTCACACCATCGGCGTAGACGTCGCTGGTCAGCGCCGCCGACACGACGAGGAAGGCACCGCTGACGAACGCGGCGAGTGACCTTGTGATGTGGTTCCTCGCGTCCATCGTTCCACCTCCGGAGGCACTTCTTCGGTACGCCGAGCCGGAGTGGCGAGGCTCACCAGAGCCTCCATTGACAATGTTCGACCACCCCCCTGACAGCGCCACCGGTCATATGTCTCAGCAGCGGCGCGGGTCGGCCGCTTGTCTCAGCCGCGGCTCGGGTCGGCCGCGACCGGACCGTCAGCTGTTGCGGAAACGACGGATGGCGAGAGGGGCGAACACCACCATGATCGCCAGCGACCACAGCAACGAACCCCACACGTAGTCGCTGCTCTCCGTGCCGAGCATCAGCGCCCGCACGCCGCGCACGGTGGTGCTGAGCGGCTGGCGCTCGGCCCACCAGGCCAGCCAGTCGGGCATCGTCGACGGCGGCACGAACGCGTTGGAGGCGAAGGTGAGCGGAGCCAGGATCGGGAAGGCTGCGGCCTGCGCCGTCTCGCCATTGGCCACCGACAGCCCGATGAGCGCGAACACCCAGCACAGCGCCGAACCGAAGATGGTCATCAGGATGATGCCGGCCACCACCCTGGCAAAGGAGGTGTGGGTGTTGAACCCGACGGCAAAACCGATCAGCAGCATCACCACCACCACCACGCCGTCGCGTGTGGTGTCGGCCAGCACTCGTCCCCCGAGTACGGCAGAGCGGCTCATCGGTAGCGACTTGAGCCGTTCGAGCAGGCCCTTGTTCTTGTCCTCGGCCAGGCCGACGGCGGTGCTGATCGCCCCGAACGACGCCGTCTGCAAGAAGATGCCGGGCATCAGGTAGTCGACATACGACAGCCCGGCCTGACCAGTGCTGATCGCCCCGCCGAACACGTAGCGAAACATGAACACGAACAACATCGGCTGCACCAGCGAGAACACCAGCAATTGCGGTACACGCACGAGCATGGTGAGGTTGCGCCGGGCCATCACCAGTGTGTCGCTGACGAAGTGCGAGAAGCCCTTCATGTTCACTCACCCTCCGGCGTGCGATTGGTGAGGGTGAGGAACACGTCGTCGAGAGTGGCCTCGCGCAGGGCGACATGGGCAGGGGTGATGCCGGCCGCGTCGAGTTGGTTGAGCGCGTTGCGCAGCGTGGCCGACCCCTCGCGCATCACAACCCGCACCAGCGTGCCCGCCTCCACCGTGGTCGACAGCACCTCCGCGGCCTGCGCCGCCGCGGCCGGGGAGGCAAACTCGAACTCGATCACCGTGTCGCCGAGGCGCGCCTTCAGTTGCTTGGCGGTGCCCTCGGCCACCACCCGCCCCTTGTCGATGACGACGATGTTGTCGGCCAGGCGGTCGGCCTCCTCCAGGTACTGGGTGGTGAGCAACACCGTCGTGCCGTCGTGTACCAGCCCCTCGATCACCGCCCACAGGTCGAGCCGGCTGGCCGGGTCGAGGCCGGTGGTGGGTTCGTCGAGGAACAGCACCGGTGGGTGGGTGACGAGTGCGGCGCCCAGATCGAGGCGCCGCCGCATGCCACCCGAGTAGGTGCGCACCGGGCGGTCGGCGGCATCGGTGAGGCCGAACTGCTCGAGCAGCTCGGCGGCACGTTGCGCGGCGACCGTCTTGGCCAAGTGGTTGAGGCGGGCGACGAGCACCAGGTTCTCGCGGCCGGTGAGGTTCTCGTCGACCGCCGCGAACTGGCCGGCAAGGCCGATGCTGCGGCGCACGTCCTGCGGGCGGCGCTGCACGTCGAAGCCGTTCACCGTGCCCCGCCCGGCATCGGGCCGCAGCACGGTGGTGAGCATGCGCACCATCGTGGTCTTGCCCGCGCCGTTCACGCCGAGCAGACCGAGCACGGTGCCCTTGGGCACCTCGAGCGAGATGTGGTCGACGGCGACGACGCTCTTGAACGTCTTGCGCATACCGTCGGCGACGATGGCCGGAGCTGACATGGGTTCGACTCTACGCGTCGGGACGTAGGTCCGTACCTCAGCCCCCGCGAAGGCAATAGCCTCATCAGCGGTGTACCGGATTGCCCGTAGAACCGATTTGTCGCCCAACACCTTCCTGTGGGAGGTAGAGGCCCCCGACATCGCCCGCGCCGGCAAGCCGGGCCAGTTCGTGATGGTGCGCATGCACGAGGGCGCCGAACGAATCCCGCTGACCCTCGCCGACAATGATGCCGAGCGGGGCACGATCACGCTTGTCGTGCAAGCACTCGGACGCTCGACCGCCGAGATGCGCGACCAGTACCGCGTCGGCGACGCATTCGCCGATGTCGTCGGCCCGCTGGGTATACCCTCCGAGATCGCCCAGGTGGGCCATGTGGTGCTGGTGGGCGGCGGCCTCGGCGTGGCGCCGCTGTTCCCCCAGCTGCGGGCGTTCAAGCAGGCCGGCAACCGCACCACCGCGATCGTCGGCTTCCGCTCGGCCGAGTTGGCCTTCTGGCTCGACGAACTCGGCGCGTGGGCCGACGAGTTGGTGGTGTGCACCGACGACGGCAGCCTCGGGCGCCGGGGCCTGGTCACCGACGCGCTGGCCGAACTGGTCGCCCCTGATGCGGCCGACACCCCTGCCGGACGGCCCGACCTGGTGGTGGCGATCGGGCCGATGGTGATGATGCGTGCCTGCGCCGACACCACTCGCGCCTCGGGCGTGAAGACGGTGGTGTCGCTGAACACGATCTTGGTCGACGGCACCGGCATGTGCGGCTCGTGCCGGGTGAGCATCGACGGGGTCACCCGCTTCGCCTGCGTGGAGGGGCCCGACTTCGACGCCCATCAGGTCGACTTCGTCGAGTTGATGAATCGGCAGACCCGCTTCAAGCCCGAGGAACAGGCCGCGGCCACCGACTACGACC
>CAUJEE010000145.1 GCA_963169215.1 Actinomycetota bacterium | reverse complement strand
CGCTGCGCCACTGGGTGCAACGTCTGGAGGCCAACCGCGAGGCGGTCAACGCCCGGACGTTGTTGCACCGCATCTACATCGGCAACAGCACCGACATGGACTACGCGGCCAATCAGGCGACGCGGGCGTTGTTCGACGAGTACGGCATCCACTACGAGTTCGCCGGTGAATATCCGTCGGGGCACTCCTACATCACCTGGCAACACAACCTGCTCGACTTCGCCCCGCGGTTGTTCACCTGATCGTCACCCGTCCGATGTTCGTCGACGCACTGCAGCCGTTTGCCGCGTGGAAGACCGACGCCAGGCACCGCGTGGGGTTGGTGACGGATGATCTGGGTGAGCCGAACGGAAGAGATGCTCCGCAGCCGCGCCGTGCCTGAGTCGACATATCCGGCTGCGCCTGTTCGGCTGCGGGCGTAGGCTGGCGATCATGAGCGATGCCTACCGCGCCTCCGAAGCACCGGTACTTGATGTCATGGACGACGGACTCACCGATGACGACATTGCCGCTCGCACCAGAGCCTGGCTGTCCGAATTGAATTCCGAGCCGCCGCTGCACACCTCGGAGACAGCGGCAGAAGCGCTTCATCGCCTCTACGCCGCCGGCGACTTGTGACCTCAGCGGTCCTCGATGCTTCAGCGGCGGTCGAGCTTGTCGCGCGGACCGAACTCGGCTTGGAGATCGGCGCGTTGATCGTGTCGACACCTGTCTTGTGGGTGCCGCCCTCTGGTCACTTCCGACTGGAAGCTCGCAGACGCGCCGAATCTGCCGATCGAAACGGTGCACCCTCGGCGGCGGGCTACGTGAAGCCAAGCCGCAGGGTCGAGTGCGGCACAGGTCACAGGGGGCGCGGTCGCGGAGCGGGCGCGCGCCATTACCATTGACATGTCGGTCGGCCCCATTGCCGTGACGCCGCAGGGTGATCACGACCGCCGGTCCGGCGAAGCAGAGCAACATGGCATCCGCCGAATCCCGTGGGGGTGGTCGATTCCGCTCGTGGGCCGTCAATCTCGCCGCCCTGGTCGGCGTGGCGGCTGTGGCACTGGTCGTGCTCGGCCAGTTCTTCAGCTTCCCGTTCAGCACCAAGACGCGCGACCACTCCGCGCCACCGATCCTGCTGGAACTGCGCAACCTGTCCGAATACCACGCCGCGCAGGCGCAACTCGAGGTAACCATCGACCGCGAGGACGACGTCGCCTGGATGCCGTCGTTCCTCGCCGGTGAGCGCGTGCAGTACATCGCCGTCGGCACCGTCGACGGGGTGGTCGACTTCTCCGGGCTCAGCGCGAGCGCGATCCAGGTGAGCGCCGACGGCGACTCGGTGGTGGTGAGCCTGCCCGCGCCCTACCTCACCGAGCCGGTGATCGACACCGATGTGAGCCATGTGATGAACCGCGACCGCGGCCTGGTGAACCGACTGACCGGCTTGTTCCTCGACAACCCCACCAGCGAACGCAGCCTCGTGCTGATGGCCGAGGAGAAGCTCGCCGCCGCTGCCGCGGCAACGAATCTGCTCGAACTCACGCAGACGAACACCACCGCGATGCTGGTGGCCATGCTGCGCTCACTGGGCTTCGAGCAGGTCGAGGTGCGCTTCGAGGTGACCTGGGCGCACGCCGACAGCACGCCTGACGACACGACCACGACCACCGCGGCCTAGCCGCCGCTGTGCCCCGGATCGTGAAGATCGCCCTCCGGCGGCGAAAAACCGTGTCAATCGCATGGCCCATTCGGCACTGTGTGTGGTGTGACAGCGGCCATATCGTGACTGTGTGATTGCACAGATGAACACCGGGTCGACCTTGCCGGCGAGTGTTGCTGCGACAGCGACCGACGCAGCTTCGACGAACGACAAGCTCGCGAGCGAGGCGGCGGTGATCGATGCCGCCCGCTGCGCCGCCGCCCGTTCGGCAGCGATGCTGCGCCTCGGGGCGCTGGCCGACGACGAGGTGCTCGACGAGTTCTTGAAGACAGCCGCCGATCATCTGGCAGCAGCGGTCGACAGCCCCAGCGCCGTCATCTACCTGCGCTCGACGCCCAGCGACGAGATCGTCGCCATCTGCTCCACTTCCACGGCTGGTGTCGATCCGCAGGCCTTCTTCCCGGAGGGAGCGGCCCTCGCCGATGGTGGTGCGCTGGCCGCGCAGATGATCGCGACCAAGCAGCCGGTGATGCTCAACGATCCCGCGGAGATTCCGGCATCGGCATTGGAGGTGTGGGATGGGATCGGCCGGGTGCTGGCGGTTCCGGTCGTGCGCCGCGGCGAGGTCGTGGCCGCCGCAGTTGCGGTTGGCAAGCCCAGCGACTACGTGGCCGACGATGCCGACACTTTGCTCATCCTCGCCGACCTGGTGATCCGTGTGGTGGAAGGCGATGAGGCCCGCCGGCTCTCGACCCGGCTGGCCGATGACTACCGCCGGGCGATGTGGTCGGTGGTCGAGGTGCTGGCCAACGCAACCGAGGTGCGCGACCCGTACACCGCCGGCCACCAGCGGTCGGTGGCCAAGCGCTGTGTCGAGATCGGCCGCGAGTTGAACCTCAGCGACGCGCAGCTCGAAGAACTGCACGTTGCTGCCGCGCTGCACGACATCGGCAAGATCGCGATCCCCGGCGAGATCCTGTCTCGCCCAGGCCGCCTCAGCGAGGCAGAAATGGCGCTGGTGCGCACCCACAGCCAAAGCGGGGCCGACATCATCGCCAGCGTCGCTTTCCCGTGGTGTGTGCACCGGCCGATACTCGAGCACCACGAGCGCCTCGACGGCTCGGGCTACCCCCGCGGGCTGCGCGGCGACGAGATTGGACTCACCTCGCGCATCCTCGCCGTCGCCGACGTGTTCGACGCGATGTCGTCCGACCGTCCGTACCGCCCGGCGCACAGTGTCGAAACCGCTTTGGCAGAGCTGCGTCAAGGTGCAGGGACGAAGTACGACGCGACTGTGGTCGAAGCCTGCGTAAGGGTGGTCGAGCGCCGCTGCTACGACGCGGCGATGGCTATGGCCAACAGTTCGACCAGGGCGTTGTAGGTGGCGCCGCTGGGCGGCACGTCGACGTAGGGCACGATCGAAATCGTCGCGCCGGAGGTGCCACCGGCGACGAGCAGCACGCCCATTTCGAGGTTGAACTGCGGATCGGCCTTGGTCACCTCGGCCACCGCCCAATCACCGACGTTGGGGATGGGCGCGACGATCAGGTCGAGTGCTTCCGCGTCGCCGGTGAAGGTGGCCTCGGGCATCGGTGGGAACACCTGCACCACCATCGTGCCGGGGTACACGCACTGGACGAGGCTTGCGCTGGCTGGGTCGGGGCCGGTGGGGGCGGTGGCGCCGGGGAAGCGCTTCTGCACCTCGGCCAGCGGAATCAGCGCGCATGGGTCGAGTGCCGGCAGTTGTCCGACGGTGCCCTGTGTGCCGCCGTCACCGCCCCCGGCTGTGGTGGGCGTGTATTGGCTCGCCTCCGGCGGGATCTCGGCCTCGTCGCTCACCCGGTGGAACTCGATCGAGTTGTTCAACAGCAAGCTGTTGCCACCGCAGCGGAACTTGGCGTCCTGGCCGATCTTGGCGAACGGGCTGTAGCCCGAGACCGAGCTGTCACCGGTCTCCATCCAGCCTTGCCCGAGGTCGACGTAGGTGGTGAGCGAAACCGACCCCGCCGACGACACCACCCGCGCCCCGGCGCCTTCGTTCTTCAAGAAGAAGTGACTCGCGCCTTCGATATCGACCCTCACCGCCACCAACTCCATGCCTGTCTCGCTGGTGCCGCCCACCGCCACGCCGTACAGGTCGTTGGCCGCCGACCAGTCGATGAATCCTTCGCCTGCGGCGGTGATCACCAGCTCCGCGCCGGTGCCCCCGGTGATCACCCGTGGCACGTGCCATGCGGTGCTCGTCCACGTGCCCGCCTCGCAGCGCTGGCCCTGGCAGAAGCGGTCGAGGCTCCAGCCGATCAACACCACGTGCGAGCCGGAGGTGTCGCCGGTGGGGGCGATGCGTACCGGGCCGGGCGCCAGCGGTACGAACTGCGTGCCCTCCCGGGGTGACCCTTCCGGGCACACACATTCACCCTTTGTGCAGAACACCGTGCCGTGCAGGGCGGCGAGGGTGGAGGTGGTGCCGTCGGTGAGCATGGCCAGCCCGCGGCCGGGTGACTCGACGGTGATCACCTCGGCGGCAGCATCCACCTCGGCGATGTACGCGCTGTACGGAGGGGCGTCGAAGGTGAGGCTGGACAGATCATCGAGGATCACCTTGTCGATCGGCCCCTTGGCGGGGGTGATACCCGGCCCGGTCTGATCCCACTGCGGGGCTTGCGCCGGATCGCGGAAGTAGCCCGCGGCCCAGCTCTCGACCAGGTCGGCAGCACCCCCGCCGATGAGCGTCTGGTAGGCCGCGGCCGAGCCGCTGTCGGAGGCCGCGATCGCAGCATCGACCACGTCCCACATCTCCACGCCGTTGTCGTCGACATGCGCGTAGAATCCGACCGCGTCGTAGGCCCGCTTGATAAGCATCCGCCACGGGCTCGACAGCCAGGCATCCCAGTAGCCGGCACCAACCTGCGACCCGCCGGCCAGAGTTTCGCCCGCCCACTCGGCCATGCCTTCGACGATCCACGGTGGGCGTTTGATCGACTTGGCGACCGTGCCGATGTCGGCCTCGAAGCAGTGGAACACCTCGTGGGCGATGAGCGCTACCAGGGCGTTGCCGCTCATCGCCAGGCCGTCGGGGGCGATGATGATCGTGCAGGTCGCCTGTGGGCCGCTGTAGCCGCCGGCCGAGTCGCGGGGGATGGCCACTGCCCAGGCCTTGTCGACCTCGCCCGCGCTGGTCGCGGCCTTGACCACGATCTGAGCGACGAGTTCGCGACCGAGGAGAGTCTCGTAGTTGACCACCATGTCGTTCACCAGCGCCACCGGCAGCTCGGCGGCAGGTGCCCGCGCCAGCCCCAGCGCCTCGCTGGCCGCGCCCTCCTCCCATGCTGCAATCACGGAATCGATCTCGGTGCGCTGGGCATCGTCGAGTTCGTCCCAGTGAGCCAGCAGCCAGCGCAGCGGCCCGCTGCCCGAGCCGGCGAAACCGGGGGGCAGCTCGCTCACCGTCGCCCCGTCGATGGGGTGGAACGCCACCGAGAAGGCGTCGATTGCAGTCTGCAGGCTGGGCTCGTCGGTGAGCCCGGCGAGCACTGCCTCCCAGGCGGTGGTGGGGGGCGGCTCGGCGAGCCGAGATGCGGTGGTGGCGGTGTCGCTGGTGGGGGTCGACGAGCCGCCTTCGGAGCCGTCGTCGCCGTCTCCGGAGCTGCACGCGGCGAGCAGCAGCGCGCACAATGCCACAAGCGTCCTGGCCGGCGGGCGAGCCATGGGCGAAGGGTAGTCGCAGTCGGCGAAGGCCACGAACCGGGGTTGGTGCAGCACCCTGCGTCGGGTGACCTTCGGCCCTAGTGCGCAACCCGACTAATCCTTGAGTCTGGCAGCCGACGATCCCACCACGAGGTGTCTCATGAGTGACCAGCAAGACGCACCGCAGCCCGCCGGCGACCGCACCCTCAGCCGGCGATCGGTTCTCGCGCTCGGCCCCGGCGCGTTGCTGGGGCTGATGACAGGCGCCGGCAGCAGTGCCGCGCTGCGCGGCTCGCTGACGATGCTCGAGCCGATCGAGCCGATCACCAACCCGCTCGCGGCTTACCCCACCCGTGGATGGGAGGACGTGTACCGCGACCTGTACAAGCCCGACTCGAGTTACCACTACCTGTGCGCCCCGAACGACACCCATGGGTGCTTGCTCAAGGCCAACGTCAAGAACGGCGTGGCCGTGTATGCCGATCCGTCGTTCGGGTACCACAAGGTCACCGACCTGTACGGCAACAAGGCCTCCAACCGGTGGGATCCGCGGGCCTGCGTGTCGGGGTTGGCCTACGTGCGCCGCATGTACAGCGACCGGCGGGTGAAGGGCTGCTACGTCCGCGAGGGCTTCAAGCGTTGGGTCGACGACGGCATGCCGCGTGGCGACGATGGGCAGCCGCCGCTCGAGTACCGCGAGGGGCGTGGCAAGGAAGCCTTCGTGAAGATGACCCACGACGAGGCCGCGGCGATCGCGGCCAAGGTGTACGTCGACGTCGCCACCACCTACAGCGGCGACGAGGGATCCGAGCGGCTGACGGCTCAGGGCTACTACGAGCCGGAGATGATCGAGGCGATGCACCACGCAGGCACGCAGACGATGAAGTTCCGCGGCGGCATGCCGTTCAACGCCCCGTTCCGGGTGGGGGCCACGTACCGGTTCGCGAACATGCTGGCGCTCCTGGATGTGCACGTCCG
>CAUJEE010000144.1 GCA_963169215.1 Actinomycetota bacterium | reverse complement strand
CTGCGTCGGGACCACTCTCCAGCAGGCGACGCACCACCGAGGCACCCATCACCACCCCGTCGGCGACCCGACAGGCGGCGACCGCCTGCTCGGCGTTCGACACGCCCACCCCCACCAGCACCGGCACAGCGGTGACGGCCTTCAGGCGCGCGGCGAGGGCAGTGGCGGTGTCGGCCAAGGTCGCCCGTTCGCCGGTGACGCCGAGCAGCCCCACCGAGTAGACGAACCCGCGCGCGCGAGCGGCGATGCGCGGCAGGCGCTCGTCGGGGGCGGTGGGGGCGGCGAGCATCACCGTCTCGATGCCCGCCGCGTCGGCCGCCGCGCACCACGGCCCGGCCTCCTCCAGCGGCAGGTCGGGCACGATCGCGGCGACGATGCCCGCCTCGCGCAACTGCGCCGCGAAGCGCTCGTGCCCCGCGTGGTGCACCGTGTTGTAGTAGAGCATCACCGCCAGCGGCACCGACACGTCGAGCGAGCGAACCTCGTGCAACACCGACACCGGCGTTGCCCCCGCGTCGAGTGCCGCCTGCGAGGCCTGCTGGATGATCGGGCCGTCCATCACCGGGTCGCTGAACGGGATGCCGATCTCGACCGCATCCGCGCCGGCCGCGACCGCGGCGCGCAGCGCGTCCTGCCAGCCGGCCAGCCCGCCGGTGATGTACGGCACCAGCAGCTTGCGTCCGGCCTCGCGCGTGGCGCGGAACTCGCTCTCCATCCGGCCGCACTTGCTCACAGGTGCAACACATCCATCATCTGGGCAACATCCTTGTCGCCGCGACCGGACAGGTTCATCAGCACCGTCTGGCCGCGCAGCGACGCTGCCTCGCGCACGATCCACGCCAGCGCGTGCGCCGGCTCGAGCGCGGGGATGATGCCTTCCGTGCGCGACAGCAGCTGAAACGCCTCCACCACCTCGGCATCGGTCACGTTGGGATACTCGGCGCGACCGATGCTGGCCAGGTGCGAGTGCTCGGGGCCGACACCCGGGTAGTCGAGGCCGGCAGAGATGCTATGCGCCTCCAGCACCTGGCCATACTCGTCCTGCATCAGGTGGCTGCGCATGCCGTGCACCACCCCCGGCTGCGCGCGTGACACGGCAGCACCGCCCGCCGGTTCGACACCGACCAGCCGCGTGCGGTCGTCGACGAACCCGCTGAACAGACCGATCGCATTCGAGCCGCCACCGACGCAGGCCACCGCCACATCGGGCACGTCGCCGAGCAGTTCAATGCATTGCGCCCGCGCCTCGTTGCCCACCACACGGTGGAACTCGCGCACCATCCACGGGTAGGGGTGTGGGCCCATCACCGAACCGAGGCAGTAGTGGCTGGTCTCGACGGTCGCCACCCAATCGCGCATCGCCTCGTTGACCGCGTCCTTCAGCGTGCGACTGCCGCTGTGCACCGCCTCCACCTCGCTGCCCAGCAGCTTCATCCGAAACACGTTGAGCGCCTGGCGCTCGACGTCGACCGCACCCATGTACACCTTGCACTCCATGCCCAACAGCGCGGCCGCCGTGGCGGAGGCGACGCCGTGCTGCCCGGCGCCTGTCTCGGCCACCAGACGGGTCTTGCCCATCCGCTTGGCAAGCAGCGCCTGGCCGAGCACGTTGTTGATCTTGTGCGAGCCGGTGTGGTTGAGATCCTCGCGCTTGAGCAACAGACGTAGGCCGAGCCGGGCGCCGAGCTGCTCGCATTCGGTGATGATCGAGGGGCGGCCGGCGTAGGTGCGCAGCACGTGGTCGAGTTCGGCCCGGAAGGCCGGATCGGCCCACGCCTCGGCGAAGGCCGCCTCCAACTGCTGGCAGGCAGGCACGAGCGTCTCGGGCACGAATCGGCCGCCGAATTCGCCGAACCGACCCGTCGACGACGGTTCTGCCATCAGCGACATCTCGATTCTCCGTTCACTCGCCGGCACACAGCGTCGATTCTGGCCGGAACAGCCGCCGCCCGCCTACTCGTCGTCGGCCCAGTCGTAAGGGGTGCGGTCGGGGCCGACGTGGCGCGCCGGCACTGCGGCGCGGGCGCGCTTGATGAACTCCTTCACCTTCAGCGCATCCTTCTTGCCCGGCGCCCGTTCGACGCCGGACGACACGTCGACACCCCACGGCTGCACCAGCCGCACCGCCTCGCTGACGTTGTCGGCAGTGAGCCCGCCGGCGAGGATCACGCGCGGGCCGGGGGCGACATCGTCGACCAGACCCCAGTCGAAGACGCGACCCGAACCGGGGGCAGGGGCATCGACCAGGATCATGTCGGTGCCGAACTGGTCGGCCTTGCGGGCATCGACCGAACCGGCGGTGACCGCCTTGATCACCCAGCGGATGTTGCGCGCAACCTCCTCCACCACCGCCGGCGACTCGTGCCCGTGCAACTGCGCGGCCTTCAGCCCGGCGCGGTTGACAGTGTCGATCACCCGCTCGGGGTGCTCGTCACGGAACACGCCGACGGTGAGGATCTCCGGCGGCAGGCGGCGGGTGATGTCGTACACCTGCTGGGCGGCAACCTGTCGTGGCGAGGGCGCGAAGACGAACCCGACCGCGTCGGCACCCATCGCTACCGCGAGGAGCGCGTCGTCCTCGTTGGTGATGCCGCAGATCTTGACGAACATGTACTGCCACGGTACCCCCGGGGTGCGCGTGCGCAGGGGCATTTGCCCCTTGGCAGTTCAGCCGCCGGCCCCGATCAGGGCTGCCACGGCCGCGGCCGGGTCGCCGGAGGTGACCAACGCCTCGCCCACCAACACCGCGTGATAGCCGGCGGCGCTCAGCGCGCCTGCGTCGGCGGGGCCACTCACCCCGCTCTCGGCCACACGCACCACACCGGGGGGCAGCAGCGGCGCCAGGCGCAGCGCGCGCTGCTGATCGACCTGGAAGCTCACCAGGTCGCGCTGGTTCACGCCCACCAGAGTCGCGCCGGCGGCCAGGGCCACCTCCAGTTCAGCCTCGTCGTGGATCTCCACCAGCACGTCGAGACCCACCACGCTCGCCAGTTGGTGAAGGTCGACCAACTCGCCACGATCGAGCGCGGCCACGATCAGCAGCACACAGTCGGCACCGATCAGGCGCGCATCGAGCACGTCGCGCTCGCCGACGGTGAAATCCTTGCGCAGCGCCGGGAGAGCGCAGGCGGCGCGCGCGGCCTGCAGATCGGCCACCGAACCACCGAAGAACTCCTCGTCGGTGAGCACCGACAGGCACGATGCGCCACCACGCTCGTACTGCCCGGCCAGCACCGCCGGGTCGAGGCCGACCGCCAGGGCACCCTTCGACGGCGAGCGCCGCTTCACTTCGGCGATCACCGCCAGGCGCCCGGCCGTGGCCAGCGCGTCGCGAAAGCCACGCGTCGGCGGCCGAGAACGGGCTTGGTCGAGCAGCGGTTCCAGCGGGCGTGTGTCGGTGGCGGCCAGGTCGCGATGGCGGGCGACGATGCGATCGAGGTAGGTGGTCAAGGCGGTGTCTACGAGCCGGTGCTGACTACGGGCCGGTGCCCGCTACAGGCCCTTGCCCAACAGCGGACTGAGAAAGCTGAACTCGACCTTGCCGCCGACGTACTCGGCCATCCCCTTGCTGAACGACTTGAACCAGTCGGAGCCACCGTGGGCGGCCAGCGCTTCCTGCCCTGTGTACAGCTCCCACATGTACACCACGTCGGGGTCGTTCGGGTCGGCGAGCGCGATGTACTGGAGCGTGCCATCCTCCTCCATGGCGTGGCCCAAGGCCTCGTTCAGCGCCGCGATCGCAGTGTCGCGGGTGCCGGGCTTGAGCGGGATCTTCACCCACACGGCCAGCATGCTCATCATCGTTCCTCCGGTGTCGCGCGCACGACCGGTGCGCCGCGGGCACGGTACCAGCGTGGCAGCATGATCGCCGTGGCCGAACCGGAACGTACGATCGTGATCGTCGAGGACGACGCGAACATCGCCGACCTGCTCGACATGTACCTGCGCGACGCAGGCTTCCGGGTGCTGCAGGCGGCGAGCGGCGAACGCGGGTTGGAGTTGGTCGAGCAACACCGTCCGGCGCTGGTGGTGCTCGACATCGGCCTGCCCGACATCGACGGCTTCGAGGTGTGCCGCCGGCTGAGGGCGCGTAGTTCGCTGCCGGTGCTGTTCCTCACCGCCCGCGACGGCGAGATCGACCGCGTGCTGGGGCTCGAGCTGGGTGCAGACGACTACGTCACCAAGCCGTTCAGCCCGCGCGAGGTCGTGGCCAGGGTGAAGGCCATCCTGCGCCGCGGTCAGCCCGACGCGCGTGACCAACACGACACGGTTCACGTCGGTGACGACTACGTGGTCGATGTCACCCGCCGCGAGGCCACACGCGGTGGCGAATCGGTTCCGCTCGCCACCCGCGAGTTCGACCTGCTGGCCCACTTCGCCCGCAACCAGGGCATCGCCCTCACCCGCCAGCAGCTGCTCGACGCGGTATGGGGAGTCGATTGGTACGGCGACGATCGCACCGTCGATGTCCACGTACGCCAACTGCGCAAGAAGCTGGGCGACGATCTACCGCTCGCCACCGTGTGGGGCGTCGGCTATCGGTTGGGTTGAGCAGCCGTGCACGCCGCGCCCCGCTCGCTTCACACATCGCTCACACCCCACGGCCACACTGAGGGCGCATGACCCGGCGCCTGGCCTTGGTGATCGTGGGTGTCGTCGTCGCCACCCTGCTGCTCGCGGGCGCGGGCACGATCACTCTCTCGGCGGTGCGGGCACGGGCGACCACCATCGACGAGGTCACCGCCCGCGCCGAGGAGATCGCGGTCAACATCGGCGAGTTGTTGCAGACCGACCTGCCGCCAGACAGCGAGGAGGGTGAGCAGCAGCTGCGCACACGCCTACGCCTGTTGAACGCGATGCGCACGACGTTGGCCCTCGACGAACTGGTCGTGCTGATCGCCGACGACAAGGGCGTGCTGCGTGGCGACGAGCTACCCGCCGAACTCGAGCTCACCGACATCCGCCCCGATGAGCTGGCCGCGGGCACCACAGTGGCCGGCAGCCGCAATCGAACGGCATATGCGGCCGTCGGCCTACAGGGACCGTACGACCGCCTGTGGGTGGTGGTGGCCACCCGCCGGATCACCTCCGGGCTGGGGGCCGGGCTGGTGTTGTTCCTCTGGGCGTCGGGGGCCACCATCCTGCTCGCGCTCGGTGCGGCGTGGTTCCTCGGACGACGCCTGAGCCGGCCGATCCGCGATGCCACCGCGGCAACCCAGCAGATCGCCGCCGGTCAGCTGTCGACTCGGGTCGCCGTGCCCTACGGCACCCGACACGACGAACTGGGCGAACTGGCTCGCAACGTCAACGCGATGGCAGAAGCGCTCGAGCGGTCACGCGTGCTCGAGCAGCAGTTCCTGCTTTCGGTGAGCCACGACCTGCGCACTCCGCTGACCTCGATCCGCGGTTACGCCGAGGCGATCGAGGACGGTGCCGGCGATCCGGTCCGGTCGGCGACTGTGATCCGCAACGAGGCGCGGCGGCTCGAGCGGCTGGTGGCCGACCTGCTCGATCTGGCCAAGCTGCAAGCCAAGGCCTTCACCTTCGACATGCTGCGCCTCGACCTCGCCTCTGCCGCCACCACCGCTGTCGAGGGTGCAGCGATCTCCTGGCCGGACATCGAGTTCCACGCGGTCGCCACAGCGCCGGTGTGGGTGCGCGCCGATCCCGACCGGCTGGCGCAGGTGCTGGCCAACCTGGTGGAGAACGCCGGCAAGTACGCGCGCAGCAAGGTGCTCGTGTCGGTGCGCACAGACGACGGGTGGGCGGTGGTGAACGTCGACGACGACGGCCGGGGAATCGCCGACCACGACCTGCCGCACGTGTTCGAGCGGCTGTACGTGGCGCGACACGCCCCCGGGCGCAAGGAGAATTCCAGTGGCCTCGGCCTGGCGATCGTCGCCGAGTTGGTGGCCGCGATGGGCGGCCAGGCGTCGGCCGGTGCCGCGCCAACCGGCGGCGCCCGCCTGGGCTTCCGCCTCCCCCTCGCCCGCTGAACCCCGCGCCGCACCAAGCCTGGCGGGCCATTGCCCGCCCCGCGCAGCGGGGGTACGTTCAGCGGCGATGTCCCGGTTGATGATCAATCTCCTCGGGTCGCCGCGGGTGACACGCGAAGGCGCGGTGGTGACGCCGCCGCGGGGCAACAAGGTGTGGGCTCTGCTCGCGGTGCTCACGCACGCGCACGCTCCCCAATCGCGCCAGCGGCTGGCCGGGTTGATGTTCGCCGACGCCGACGACCCGTTCGGCGCCTTGCGCTGGAACATCTCGGCTCTGCGCCGCCTGCTCGGCGAAGCAGCACGCCTGGGTGGCGACCCGCTCGAACTGCAACTGCCCCCCGATACATGGGTCGACACCGAGGTTGTGCTGCGCGGCCGGTGGACAGAGGCCATCCGCCTCGACGGACTTGGGCACGACCTGCTCGAAGGGCTCGACTTCGCTACCGCGCCCGGCCTGGAGCTGTGGTTGACCAACGAGCGTTCACGAATGGCCAGCGCCGCGTCCGCCATCCTGCGCGAAGCGGCGCAGGCCAGCCTCGCCCAACACAAGTACGCGACCGCCCTCGAATACGCGACTCGGCTGGTCGGCATCAACCCGTTCGACGAGAACGCGCAGGTACTGCTGTGCCGTGTGCTGGTCGGCTCCGGCGACATCACCCGGGCGACCAGTCAGGTCGAGGCCGCGGCGCGTCTGTTCCGTGACGAGCTGGGCATTGAACCAAGCGAGTCGTTCCGGCGGGCAGCACTTGCCGCACCACCCGCGGATGTCGATGGGCCAGCCTCGGTGGAGGCGATGGCGGCCAAGATCGAGATCGGCGAAGCGGCGATTGCTGCCGGCGGATGGCAGTCGGGCCTCAACACACTACGCGGCGCCGTCGGGGGTGCGCGCGGAACCGGCGACGAGCAGCTGCTGCTGCGTAGCAGTCTCAGCCTGGGCAGCGCCCTGGTGCACGCGGCGCGAGGACTCGACGAGGAAGGGGCGACGTGCCTGCACGAGGCGATCGCCCTCGCCGACCGGCTGCAGCGCCGCGACGAGGGCGCCTCGGCGCGTCGCGAGTTGGCGTACATCGAGCTGCTCCGCGGGCGCTACGAGCGGGCCCTCACCTGGCTCGACGATGCCCAACCGTTGTGCCGCTCGAACGACGGTGAGCACGCCTGGGTCGCTGCCCTGCAGGGTCTGTGCGCCACCGACCTCGCCGACTACCCCTTCGCCCGCTCGCGGCTCGAACTGAGCGTTGAGCTCGCCGCGAGGGCAGGGGCGCAGGTGCAGGGCGCGTTTGCCCGCACCTTCCTCGGCAGGCTCGAGCTGCTGCAAGGCAACCACGACGCGGCGCGTGAGCACCTCGAGCGGGGGCTCGAACTTGCCCGCGCGGCGGGGTGGACGGCCTTCGTCCCGCTGCCGCTGGCATTCATCGCTGAGGCGCAACTGCTCGCCGGGCAGGTGGACGTGGCCGAGCGCACCTTCCGCACCGCGCACGCGATGTCTCAACAGATCGGCGATCCATGTTGGGAGAGCCTGGGAGCGCGTGGCTTGGGAGTGATCGCGGCTCGGCGCGGCGAAGTTGACGCGGCGATGGAGTACCTCCACGACGCATCAAGACTCTGCGATCGCTTCCCCGACACCTACCTGTGGCTCGAGGCCTATGCCCGCGATGCCCTTTGCGCCGTCGCCACTTCCCACGGCGACCCCAACGCGTCGGCCATGATCAGCGATCTCGAGCAACTCGCGGCACGCACCGGAATGCGCGAGCTGCTGGCGCGGGCGCTGGTACACCGCGCCGCGCTGCAGCGCGATGCGCAGGTGGCCGAGGTCGCCGCATCGCTGCTGGCGGCGATCGACAATCCCGTCCTGGCCAAGTTGGTCTGAATCCTCGCTGCGCCCGGCGGTCACACGCGCCGTCACACGACGGTGGTCGATTGTCTCCCCACCGGACAACCCGAGCCGGACGAATCAAGGAGGAGGAGAACATGCCCGCGACAATTGCCGAACAAGTGGCAGCCGCCAAGCTGACCATCGAGAACCTGTCCCCGGCTCAGGCCGACGCCGAGCGTGCGGCGGGTGGGGCGTTGTTGGTCGACATCAGGGAGGCCGACGAACTGGCTGCCAACGGCACCTTCCCCGACGCGATTCACGCGCCGCGGGGAATGCTCGAGTTCTACGCCGACCCAGCCAGCGCTTATCACCGCGAGCAGTTCGACCCCGGCCGCCGGATGATTCTGTGCTGCGCATCGGGCGGCCGCTCGGCGCTGGCGGTCAAGGCGCTGCAAGAGCTGGGCTACGCCGACGTGGCCCACGTCGACGGTGGCATGAAGGCGTGGAAGGACGCCGGCCTGCCCACGGCCGCCTGCTAGAAGCCGAGGCGGGTGCCGACCTCGGCCAGCAGTGAGTCGATCGGCACTCGCACCTGCTCGGTGGTGTCGCGGTCGCGGATCGTCACCGCGCCGTCGTCAAGCGAGTCGAAGTCGACGGTGACGCACAGCGGGGTGCCGACCTCGTCCTGGCGGCGGTAGCGACGGCCGATCGACTGCGTGTCGTCGTAGTCGACCATGTACCGCGCCGCCAGCGTGCGGCGGATGTCGTGGGCCAGCGGGGTGAGCGTCTCCTTCTTCGACAGCGGCAATACCGCCACCTTGTATGGCGCGAGGCGCGGGTGCAGGCGCAGGATCGTGCGCGCCTCGCCCCCGACCTCGTCCTCGTCGTAGGCCGCGAGCAGGAAGGCGGCCATCGCCCGGTTCACGCCGGCGGCGGGCTCGATCACGTATGGCACATATCGCATGCCCGAGTTCTGATCAAAATAGTCGAGCTTCTGTCCACTGTGGTCGGCGTGTTGGCCGAGGTCGTAGTCGGTGCGCTGCGCGACGCCCTCCAGCTCGCCCCAACCCCACGGGTAGCGGAACTCGATGTCGCTGGTGCCCGCCGAGTAGTGGCTCAGCTCGTCGGCGTCGTGGGCGCGCAACTGCAGCATCTCGGCGGGGATGCCGAGGTCGACGTACCACTGCAGGCGGGCCTGGCACCAGTACTGGTACCACTTCGCACTCTCGGCCGGGGGCACGAAGAACTCGCACTCCATCTGCTCGAACTCGCGGGTGCGGAAGATGAAGTTGCCGGGGGTGATCTCGTTGCGGAAGCTCTTGCCCACCTGGGCGATGCCGAAGGGTGGCTTCTTGCGACTGGTCTGCAACACGTTGAGGAAGTTGACGAACATGCCCTGTGCCGTCTCCGGGCGCATGTACACCTCGGCGCCGCTGCCTTCCACCGGGCCGGCGTAGGTCTTGAACATCAAGTTGAACGCGCGGGCTTCGGTGAACGAGCCGGTGGCCCCGCAACCCGGGCAGGTGTTGGGATCGTCGAGATGATCTTCGCGAAAACGCTGTTTGCACTTGGTGCAATCCACCAGCGGATCGCTGAAGTTGGCCAAGTGCCCCGAGGCCTCGAACACCTGCGGCGGGGCAAGGATCGCCGCGTCGATCAGCACCACATCGTCGCGCTCTTGCACCATCGTGCGGATCCAGGCCTCGCGCACGTTGCGCAGCATCAGCGAACCCAGCGGGCCGTAGTCGTAGCTGGAGCGGAACCCGCCGTAGATCTCGGCCGACGGGTAGACGAAGCCACGCCGCTTGCAGAGGTTGACGATCTGATCGAGGTCGGTGGCAGCCATGAGTCCCCAAGGCTACGGCCAGAGGCCCAGCCCGGCGCACCCGATTGCCGCGGCAACGACAGGCAGCTGAAAAAGTGCCAGGATGAGCCGTGAGGTGGATCTTGGTGGTGACGGCGGACCCGCCCCGCCGGCCAGGGAGGAACTCATGAACAGCAACCACAACCGTCGTCTGTCGACCGTGTTCGGCGCCGTCGGCGTCACCGCCATCCTGCTCGCCGCGTGCAGCAGCTCACGCAGCTCCACGGCCTCGACCACCTCCGGTGGGTCGACGGTCCCAACCAGCAGTGCCCCGGCGACAACCGCCCCCGCGACCGTTCCACCCAGCACCGCAGCACCGGCCACCACCACGACGGTGCCGACGGACCTGACGGTGCTGCGATCCGATGGCGTGGGCTCTGGCGCTGGTGCGCTCGACTTCGGCGACCGGGCCGGAGACGTGATCACCGCTCTGACCTCTGCCTTCGGCACCCCCGACTCTGACGAGAGCGAGAGCTACCCCACCCCCGACGGCTCCGGGCAGTATCTCGACAGCTTCGGCGACGTTCGGTTCATCGCACCCAGCGGGCGCACCGTGTGTTACCTCGTCGGCCTGTGCGCCTACTTCGGGGGCAGCGATCCGGCCAGCCTGTCGTTCGTCGGATGGAGTTATGCCGACAACCCGGCAGCAAGCGGTCTGCACACGCCCTCCGGGGTGACGATGGGCGCGCGCTGGTCAGACTTTCCGGCGATCATGCTGCACTCCGGTGGCTGCTACACCTTCGGCACGGGAGTGATCGAGGGAATCGATCTCGGCCTGCAGTCGAGCGGTGTCCCCTTCACCGAGGTGGACGGTGGCGGCAACTGGGTCACCAACGTGCCCGCCGCCGCCGATGTCACGGTGATCCACATGTCGGCCGGTGAAATGCCCGTATTCCTCGCCGGCGACTGCTGACCCGCACCCGCCGCACCTGTCGCGTCTAGCCCTGTTCGACCTTCTCGAACAGGGCGACGGCGCGCAGGCGGCGCTCGATGTGGTGTTCCATCGCCCGCGTCGCGTGCGCCATCACCTCGTGCACGGCGCGCGTCATCGGCGCTTCCAAGGCCTCGTTCAGCCGCCCGCCGAGGATCATCCGCATCAACTCCAGCGCCTCCGGACTGAGCGCTGCACCCGACCGGCAGGTGCGGCACAGCACGCCACCCTGCTCCATGTCGAACGCCACCAGCGGCCCGGGTTCGCCACAGCGCACACAGCGGTCGAGTTGCGGGCGCACTCCCTCGGCGGCGAGCAGCTTCCAGTAGAACGCGGGCACCACCAGCGTGCCGCCGCGCGTGGCGACCGAGCGCAGCGCGCCCACAACCATGCGGTACAGCGCGGGGTTGGGTTCGCGCTCGAGCGACATCTGGTCGGCAGCCTCCAGCACCGCGATGCCCGCGGTGAGGTGGTCGAGGTCGGCCATCAGCGGCGCCAGTGACTCCACCGACTCGGCCTGGCTGACGATGTCGAGCTCGCGGCCTTGCGACAGCAGCAGGTTCACATGGCTCATCGGCTCGAGGCGCGCGCCGAACTTCGAGCGCGTCTTGCGCACACCCTTGGCCACGGCGCGGATCTTGCCGTGCTCGAGGGTGAGCAGCACGACGATGCGGTCGGCCTCGCCCAGCTTGTAGGTGCGCAGCACCACCGCCGTGTCGCGATAGAGATGACTGGCCATCCGGACGGACCGCGCCCGGCTCAGTCGACGCCGCCGAAGCGGCGGTGACGGCGGGCGAACGAAGCAATCGCACTTTCCAGATGTTCAGGGGCGAAGGATTGGAATGGCCCCTCGACGAACACCAGCTCGCTGTAGGCCAGCTCCCACACCAGCGACGGCGGCAGGCGATGGGCCGGTCCCACCACGACCACCAAGTCGGGCGCGATGTCGGCCGGAGCATGGAGCGCGCGATCGAGCGTGTGCTCATCGATCGCCTCGCCGGCCGCCTGCAGTGCCGCGGTCGCCACCGCCAGGCGGGCCCTACCGTCGCCCTCCGGGCGCACCGCGATCTGGCACTGGCCGGCCACGGAGTCGAAGCTCACCGTCGCGGTAGCAGGACCGTACGGGCGCACCACCAGGCAGCTCACGCCGGCATGATCGGCCACCTTGCCCAGCTCACCCACGAACTGCGTCCACTGCTCGGGCGAGCGCGCTGCCCACTCGTCGGCGGTACCCCCGACGACGATCACATGGTGCAGCACCAGCGGGTCGTCGGCGAGCGGCTCGGTCACCCGCTCATTGTCCCACGCGACCGCCCGCGATCGCGTCAGCAGCGGGCGCTCAACCCTGGCCAGCCTGCCCCTGTGCCCAACATCGGCGACGGCCGGGCCACCAGTATGGTGAGCGCCGTGGACACAGGCTCGCC
The DNA here is from genome assembly GCA_963169215.1 of Actinomycetota bacterium. Lineage (GTDB taxonomy): Bacteria > Actinomycetota > Acidimicrobiia > Acidimicrobiales > Ilumatobacteraceae > UBA668. The sequence goes on along the minus strand of CAUJEE010000144.1, from coordinate 6,404 downwards.
CCGCAGGATGGTGCACGTCGCCTGCATCATGGACGGCAACGGGCGTTGGGCGCAGCGGCGCAGTCTGCCGCGCACCGAGGGCCACACCGAGGGTGAGGAGAACCTCGCCCGACTGGTGCGCGCCGCCGTACGTCGCAACGTCGGCTGGCTCACCGTGTTCGGGTTCTCCACCGAGAACTGGGTGCGGCCGCGCACCGAAGTGCGCCACATCCTCGGCCTGCACAAGAAGCTGTTCGGGCGCGTCGCCGAACTGAATGAACTGAATGTGCGCATCCAGTGGATGGGACGCCCGTTCGACAACCCCACGGCACGCACGCCGAAGTACGTGCAGCGCGCGATCCGCAAGGCCATCCGCGACACCGCCGACAACACAGGCATGGTGCTCACCGTCGCCTTCGACTACGGCAGCCATGCCGAGATCGCGCACGCGGCCGGTCGTGCCGCCTCAGCCGGCCCAGTCGACGAGGCGGCCATCGCCCGCCACCTGTACCTGCCCGAGTTGCCGCCGGTCGATGTCGTCGTGCGCACGTCCGGCGAACTGCGCATCTCCAACTTCATGCTGTGGCAGGCCGCCGGCGCGCAGGTGTACTTCACCGATACCACCTGGCCCGAGTTCGGCGCCGACGAACTCGACGCGGCCATCGCGCTGGTGAACTGAGGGTGGTCGAGCAGCACAACCATCCGGCGCAGCCCGCTGTCGACGACGCGCTGGCCCGGCTGGCCGCGGCACTGCCCGCCGGTGGCGGCGAGCACCGCCCGCAGCAGGTGCAGATGGCTCGCGCCGTGGCCGCCGCGATCGACGGGCACCGCCACCTGGTGGTGCAAGCGGGCACGGGCACAGGCAAGTCGTGGGGCTACCTCGCGCCGCTGGTGCTGGCCGGCACCACCACCGTCGTTGCCACCGCCACCAAGGCGCTGCAAGACCAGCTTGCGACCAAGGATCTCCCCTATCTGCAACAGCACCTCGGTGTGCCGTTCGAGTGGGCCGTGTTGAAGGGGCGCAGCAACTACATCTGCATGCAGCGCGTGCGCGAGGTGCAGGACAACGACAACGGGCAGCTGGAACTGGCCGAGTTCGCAGCCGTCGCCAAGGCCGAGGTGCGCAGGCTGGTGAGCTGGGCGGGCAGCACCGACAGCGGCGACCAGGCGACGCTCAGCTGGGCGCCGAGCGACAAGGCGTGGCAGGCGGTGAGCGTGGGCAGCGACGAGTGCCCCGGTGCCAACCGCTGCCCGATGGGCAAGGTGTGTTTCGCCGAACTTGCCCGCCAGCGCGCGCAGGCGGCCGACGTGATCGTGGTCAACATGCACCTCTACGGGTTGCACGTCGGCACCGGCGGGATGATCCTGCCCGACCATCAAGTCGTGGTGATCGACGAGGCCCACCAACTCGAGGACATCATGAGCGACACCGTCGGGGTGCAGATCGCCGGCGGGCGCTTCACCACCCTCACCGCCGCCCTCAAGCGCGTGCTCGACGATCCGGCAGTCGTCGGCCCGATCGGAGAAGCACCCACTCGCGTGCGCGACGCGTTGCGCGTGCACGTCGGTGAGCGGCTGCCGACGCCGTACCCAGCCGACGTGCAGGAGATGCTCGTCGACGTGCGCGGCCGCATCGAGAAGGCACAGTCGGCGCTGCGCGCGATAGAAACCGACGTCGAGGACGCCAAGGCGCGCAAGCTGCGCGCCCAGCAACTGGCCACCCGCCTGCAGGAGACGATCGACTCGGCACTGTCGGGCCGCGACGGTTATGTGTCGTTCGTCAGCGGTGGCCCGGAGTACCCACGGTTGGAGATCGCCCCGCTCGCCGTCGGTGAGGTGCTGGCCAACGGCATCTGGGCACAACGCACGGCTGTGCTGTGCAGCGCCACCATCCCCACCTCGCTCGGCGAACGCGTCGGCCTGCCCGCAGCCGACTTCGACGAGCTCGATGTCGGCAGCCCGTTCGACTACGAACACCACGCATTGCTGTACTGCGCGGTGCATCTGCCCGACCCGCGTACGCCGCGCTTCGCCGCGGCAGTGCACGACGAGCTGGCCGCGTTGATCACAGCCGCCGGTGGGCGCACGCTGGCACTGTTCACCAGTTGGAAGGCGATGGACGCAGCGGCAGAGGCGGTGCGCACGCGCGTCGAGGTGCCGATCCTCACCCAACGCGACCTACCCAAGACCGCGCTGGTGAAGGCGTTCAGCGAGGACGAGAAGGCGTGCCTGTTTGCCACCGCCGGCTTCTTCCAGGGGGTCGACATCCCCGGGCGCACGCTCAGCCTGGTGGTGATCGACAAGATCCCCTTCCCCCGCCCGGACGACCCGCTGCTGTCGGCGCGGCGCGAGCTGCTCGGCGCGGCCGCGTTCGGCCAGATCGACCTGCCGCGGGCCGCGATGCTGCTCGCCCAGGCCACCGGTCGGCTGATCCGCACCTCCACCGACCGCGGCGTGGTGGCGGTGATGGATCCGCGCCTGGGCACTGCCAACTACCGCTGGGACATCATCCGCGCCCTGCCCCCGATGCGCCGCACGCGCCACCGCGCCGAGGCGGAGGACTTCCTGCGCGAGATCACCGGTTAGCCGCGCCGCTCGATCGGCCGCTCAGGCGAGCAGTCGGTAGCCGATGCCGCGGGCGGTGACGATCAGCTTCGGATCGTCGGGTTGATCTTCCACCTTCACCCGCAGGCGGCGCACATGGGCATCCACCAAGCGGCTGTCGCCGAGGTATTCGTAGCCCCACACCCGCTCCAGCAACTGGTCGCGCGACAGCACCATGTTGGCGTGGTCGGCGAACTCGCACAGCAGGCGGAACTCTGTCTTGGTGAGATTCAGCTCCTGCCCGGCCTTCAATACGATGCCCTGTTCGCGGCGCAACTCGATATCACCGAAGCGGCTCACCGACGTGGTCGCGGCGGTGGCCTCGTGCAATTGCACGCGGCGCAGGGCGGCGCGGATGCGAGCCGCGAGCTCCTTGGGGACGACCGGCTTGGTGACGTAGTCGTCGGCGCCCGCCTCCAAGCCCGCGACGAGGTCGTAGGTGTCGGTCTGGGCGGTGACGATGATGATCGGCACGATGCTCGTCGCCCGCATCGCGCGACAAACCTCGAACCCCGACATGTCGGGCAGACGCAGATCGAGCAGCACCAGGTCGGGCTCGCGCTCGGCGAAGGCGGCCAGCCCGCTGCGGCCGTCGGGTGCCTCGCCCACTTCATAGCCCTCGTCCTCGAGCGCCAGGCGCAGGGCGACGCGGATCGCGTCGTCGTCCTCGATGAACAGCAGCGTGGTCACTGCCCCATCCTGCCCGATCATTGCCTTCTGTTACAGAAATCGCACAGAGCGAGCGCCGTCCCGTCACATTGCCATTGCACGATGTAACCGTTCACGCTGCTCTGGTGGGGTGCCATCCTCCCCCTGGTGCCTCACCGGCAGCGTTGAACCTGCGGGCAGAACCTTCACGTGAGTAATCGACCACGTCTTCGCACGACCACGTCAGGAGAGAACATGCTGGCACCACGACTCGCCATCCGCATCGACGGCCACTCGGTAAACCTCGGCGTCAGCGGCCCGCTGACCACCAACGACCATGTCGCCGCGCTCACCACGGTGTGCGAACACCTCCCCGACGGTGCCGGGCTGGTGGTGAACCTCAGCGCGGTCACGGTGCTCTCCGAGTCAGGGGCCCGCGGGCTGCGGGCCATCGCCTCCACGCTCACCGCCGCCGGCACACCGGTGGCCTTCGTGTGCAGCGACCTGCTGATGCGTGCCGAGCTGGAACTTGCCGACCTCGACCAGGTTGCTCCGCTGATGATCGCCGACGAAGAAGCGCTGGCGCTGGTCGACCGCGCCGCCTGACAGCACTACCCCCGATGGGCCACACTGGTGGCCGATGAGCACGCCGCGTCGCCGCCGTACACTGCGCCTGCGCACGCGCGTGACAATCTTCTTCTCGTTCACCGCCCTTGTCGCCAGTCTTGCCCTCGCCGTCGTCACCTTCGCCGTGTCGCGATCGTTCCTGATCGACCAGCGCGAACAGACGGCGCGAGCCGAGGCCTATGCCAATGCCAAGTCGGTGCGCGATCAGTTGTTGTCGGATGCGACCTTCGACGCCGGCACCCTGCGCAGCGAGAGCGGCGGCTTCACCGTGCTGCTCATCGGCGACACGCCCTACGCAGCCGATGCCCGCTACTCGATCGATGCCTTCCCGATCGAGCTGCGCACCCTGGTCGGCCAGGGCGACAGTGGCCAACAACGGTACGAACTGGATGGCCAGCCGTACGTCGCCATCGGAATCGACATGCCGGCGGTCGACGCCGAGTACTTCCAGGCCTTCCCCATGGATGCCACCGAACGAAACCTGCGGGCAATCGCCACTGCGCTGTTCGTCGGTTCCGGCGTCACCATCATCTTCGCCGGCTCACTCGGGTGGTGGACCAGCCGTCGCCTGCTGCGCCCTCTCTCGCGAGTGGCCACGGCCGCAGGTGACATCGCCGGTGGCGGTCTCGACACGCGGATGCCCCCGGAAAACGACCCCGACCTCGATCGGCTGGCCAAGTCGTTCAACGAGATGGCCGATGCGGTGCAGGATCGCATCGAGCGAGAGGCGCGTTTCGCCAGCGACGTGAGCCACGAGCTGCGCTCGCCGATCACCGCCCTCACCGCAGCGGTGGAGGTTCTCGACGGCCGCCGCGCCGACCTTCCCGATCGCAGCCGGCAAGCACTCGATCTGGTGGTGAGCCAGGTGCGACGCTTCGACCAGATGGTGATGGACCTGCTCGAGCTGTCGCGCATCGACGCCGGCTCGACCGAACTGCACCGCGAGGACGTCGACCTGCACGAGCTGATTCCGCGCATCGCCCAGCGTTACGGCTTCGGCGACGTACCGGTCGAGATCGCGGGCAAGACACCGCCACTGGTGCGACTCGACAAGGTTCGCTTCGAGCGCATCCTGGCCAACCTGCTGGAGAACGCACGCGAGCACGGTGGAGGCCCGGTGCGGGTGTTTGCCGAGCTGCGCGGGCGCCGCACGTTGGTGCTGGGGGTCGACGACGTCGGGCCTGGCGTCGCCCGCGGCGAGCGCTCGCGCATCTTCGAGCGCTTCGCCCGCGGCAGTGCGGCGCGCCATCGGGTGGGAACCGGGCTGGGTCTCGCGTTGGTGGCCGAGCATGCCCAGGCCCATGGTGGCGAGGCGTGGGTGGAAGACCGCCCGGGTGGTGGGGCGCGGTTCATGGTGAGCTTCCAGGAGGTGACGTGATGCGCGTTCGGGACACCCGTTGGACGGCTCGCAGCTCCGCCGTGGTGGTCGGTACCATCGCCGCCGCATCGTTGTTCGCCGCGTGCAGCGTGGTCGACGACGGCAACGCGCGCCGCATCGACCCGCCCGGCGAACTCGACGACACCCTGCCCACGACCACCACCGAGGCCACCACCACAACCGTCCCCACGAGCAGCACTGCGCTTGACTCGTCGACCACGCTGGTGCAAACCGAGCCGGTGCGGTTGTACTTCATCGCCTCCGGACAGCTGGTGTACGTCACCACGCCGATCACTTCACCGGTGGTGCTGCCGGTGATCATTTTCGCACTGCAGGAGGGACCGCCGGCGGAGACGTTCGGCCTGCGCAGCGCGGTGCCGCGCGATCTGGCGATCGGGGTCACCACCGACGGCTCGGGCGTGGCCAACGTCGACCTGCCCGAAGACTTCTTCGACGTCGTCTCGAGGACGGATCAGCGGCTGGTGATCGGGCAGATCGTGCTCACCCTCACCGACAGCCGCGGCATCGGCCAGGTGGTGTTCGACCAGCCGGTGACCAAGCCGCTCGGCGAGGTGGTCGCGGCAGGCCAACCGCTTTCGTATCGCGACTACGAGGCGCTCGCCGGATCGGTTCCGTTGCCAGCCGACGATCTGGCCACCGAGGGCACGCCCGCGGGCACGACGACGACGACCGTCGGCGGCTGATCGTCACCGCTAGCGTTGCCCTTCTGATGCGCAGCGGCTTCGTCACTCTCGTCGGTCGGCCCAACGTCGGCAAGAGCACGTTGGTGAACGCGATGTGCGGCGAGAAGGTGAGCATCGTCAGCGACAAGCCGCAGACCACCCGCCACCGGGTTATGGGCGTGCGCACCACCGCCGACTGGCAGATCGTGTTCGTCGACACACCTGGCCTGCACAAGCCGGTGACCGCGCTCGGCGCGCGAGTGAACGCCACCGCGATAGACAGCCTGCTCGTTGTCGATCTCGTGTGCCTGGTGATCGACGCGACCAAGCCGTTCGGTAGCGGAGACCAATGGGTCGCCGGACATGTCGACATGACCAGCGCGGTCGTGGTGCTGAACAAGATCGACGCGGTGCGCTCCAATCGAGTGCTGGCCCAGCTGGCCGCATCATCGGCCCTCGGGGCGGCCGCATACTTCCCCGTGTCG
>CAUJEE010000143.1 GCA_963169215.1 Actinomycetota bacterium | reverse complement strand
GATCACCCCGGCGAGGTACATCTCGGCGATCACTTCGATGATGCCCGAGCCACAGATGCCGGAGATGTCGAGGTGGGCGGTGGCCGCGGCGAAGCCGGGGTCGTCGCTCCACAGATCGCAGCCGATCACTCTGAAGCGCGGCTCGAGTGTGTTGTGGTCGATGCGCACCCGCTCGATCGCACCCGCGGTGGCACGCTGGCCGCAGCTCAGCTGCGCGCCCTCGAAGGCAGGGCCAGTGGGGCTGGAGGCCGCGAACTGGCGACTCGAATCGCCGACGACGATCTCGGCGTTGGTGCCGACGTCGACCACCAGCTGCAAGGCAGGTGAGCGGTGCGGCCCTTCTGCCAGCATCACCGCCGCGGTGTCGGCGCCGACGTGGCCGGCGATGCACGGGGCGAGGTACACGCGGGCATGGGGGTAGGGGAGCTCGAACTCTTCGGCGTGCACCGTCAGCGCCGCGGCCGTCGCCAGGGTGAAGGGTGCCTGGCCGAGAGGAGTTGGGTCGATGCCGGCCAGCAAGTGGTGCATGATCGGGTTACCGACGAGCACCATCTCCAGCAGGTCGCCGCGCCCTGCGGCGGCATCCGTGCACAGCTCGTCGATCAGACCGGTCAGCGCCTCGCGTACGGCGACGGTGAGCCTGCGGTCTCCGCCGGGGTTCATCATCACGTAGCTCACCCGGCTCATCAGGTCGTCGCCGTAACGGATCTGCGGGTTCATCCGGCCTGCCGAGGCCAACACGTCGCCGGTGGTCAGGTCGCACAGATGGCCGGCAATGGTCGTGCTACCGATGTCGACGGCAACGCCCAGCGCACGGTCGACGTAGCCAGGCCACACTGCCACCACCTCGCCGTCGCTCACGGCGACGGTGGCGGCCCGGTCGGGGTTGGCGAAGGCTGCGTGCAGGCGCTGCAGGGCAGCGAGCGCAACCGTCGATGCGGTCACATCGTGCGATCCGCGGAGGGCCTCGACCACCAGGTCGCTCATCGACGCCGCGTCGCCGAGGCGGCTGGGAGGAAGCTCGATGTAGTACAGGTGCACCACCGGATCGAGCACCACGTCGGTCAGGTCGACGCTCTTGCGCACCACCGGGCGGTGCACCTGGCTCTCGGGTGGCACGTCGAGAACGACATCGCCGACGATCGTCGCGGTGCACCCGAGGCGGTTGCCCGCCTTGATCCCCTTCGGGCGGGCGGCATACGCCTGCTCGGTGTCGCTCCACGGGCTGAGCGCGTCGGCACTCGACTCGATCGCCCACTTCGAATGCTGTCCGGTTGCGGGCGTCACCTGGCAGCGACCGCAGATGCCCCTCCCACCGCACACCGAGTCGAGGTCGACGCCTAGGTCGCGAGCAGCTTGCAGCACGGTCGTGCCGCCCGCGACCTCACCCTCGAGCCCTGAGGGGGTGAACACGACGCGAGGCATCTTCGCAGTCAGCCCTGCTCGGCGCGGCGGGCGCGGCGCCCCCCGGCGCGCCCCTCGCGCGCGCCGCTCGGCGCGTCGGGGTCGCGGTTGGCACGAATCCAGGCCATGCAGTCCTGATCGTTGCCGGCCAGTACGTCGGCGGCCATCACCGCTGTGCGCACTTCCGGGTGGAGCGGGTTCATGATCGCCGAGGTCATTCCATTGGAGATCGCCATCGTCAGGAACGTGCCGGTGATGTGGTTGCGCGCCGGCAGGCCGAAGCTGACGTTGCTCGCGCCGCAGGTTGTGTTCACCTTCAGTTCGCCGACCAACCGCCGCAGGAGAGCGAACACCTGCCGACCGGCGGTGCCCATCGCCCCGATCGGCATCACCAGCGGGTCGACCACCACGTCGCTGGCCGGGATGCCGTGGTCGGCCGCGCGCTGCACGATCTTGCGGGCCACTTCGAAACGCACGTCGGGGTCGATGCTGATGCCGGTCTCGTCGTTGGAGATGGCCACGACGGCAGCCCCGTACTTCTTCACCAGCGGCAGCACCCGCTCGAGCGACTCGTCCTCGCCGGTGACCGAGTTGACCAACGCCTTGCCCTGGTACACGGCCAGACCGGCCTCCAACGCGGCGATGATCGACGAGTCGATCGACAGCGGCACGTCGGTAACGCCCTGCACCAACTGCACGGCGCGAGCGAGCAGCGCCGGCTCGTCGGCCAGTGGGATGCCGGCATTGACGTCGAGCATCTGCGCACCGGCCGCGACCTGTGCGATCGCGTCGGCCTCGACACGGCTGAAGTCGCCGTTCTTCATCTCCTCGGCGAGCAGTTTGCGGCCGGTGGGATTGATCCGCTCACCGATCATCACGAACGGCCGGTCGAAGCCGATGACGACCTCCTTGGTCGCGGAACTGATCACCGTGTGCGTCATTGGCTGGCTGCCTCCGTGGTGGTGACGGGATCCCACCCGCCGTTGTCGATCAACGTGCGCAACCGTTCCGGTGGGAACTGCGCCTCCAATGCGGCGGCGGTGGCCTCCACCTCGGCAGCCATCTGCTGCACCACGGGCGAGCTGATGCGTCGCCACTCGCCGACGTACTCGTGGGCGGTCTTCTTGCCGGCCACCATCGCGGCGCGGTCGATGGCCCGCTGGAACCGTCGTGACAGCACCACCTGGTGACGTTCGTCGCCCGACCTGCCGTTCACCTGCGCGGGAATATCGCGCCAGCTGATGACCACGATCTCCGCAGCGGTTCGCCGCGCCATGTCACACGCCCCCGCGCACACGCAAGCCGACGGAAACAGCGTCGGCGAATCGGTCGAGGCCCACCTGCACGTAGGCGTATGGCAGCCCGAGGCGCTCGGCGGCAGCGCGCGCCGCGGCCAGCACGGCAGGGTCGGGCTGCTGCGCGAGCAGCACTACACGCCGGTAGTGGGCGAAGTACACGTCGCGCAGTTCGGGGTGCTCGTCGAGGCCGAGGCCCTGCCACACCAGCGCGTCGAAGTGCTTGGCGAGGAAGTCGGTGAGGTAGAACGTGCCCGGCTCCGCGTCGTGCAAGCTCGCGAACAGCTCGCTGCCGGCGAAGAACTCGTAGCAGTGGGCGCCGGGGAGGCGGGCCACGCGCGGCTCGTCGGCGAGCAAGCGATCGAGGCCGCCACCTGTGCCACAGTCGGCGTATCCCACCAGTACCGTGCGCTCACTCTCCGGGTCGTGTTCGGCGAGCAGTTCGCGCAGGGTGGGCACGATGTGCTCGGGGCGATTGTGGAGGTTCGCCGGGAGGTAGCGAACCTCGATCGCCTCGGTCAGCGAGTCGGCGGCGAGCACGGCGCGCAGCTCGCCGGCGAGTGCACCACAGGCGAGTACGAGCGGTCGGGACACGGCTGGTTCGGGCCTCAAGCGACCGACGGGCCGGGCGGTTCGGCCGCACCACGGCGAGCGGCGACCATGCGCTTGGCCGTCTCGGCCGCCACCGCCGCGTCGCGACAGTAGGCATCGGCGCCGATCGCCTGCCCGAACTCCTCGTTGAGCGGTGCGCCGCCCACCAGTACCAGGTACTTGTCGCGCAGGCCGCGCTCGCTG
>CAUJEE010000142.1 GCA_963169215.1 Actinomycetota bacterium | reverse complement strand
TCAACGGCTTCTCGACCATCGATGACGAGACCAAGGACGGGCCGGTGGTCGGGTTCTTCGGAATCGTCGCGATCGGAGCGGGGATCACCTTCCTCGCCGCCCGCCGGGTGCTCGCTTTGGCCATCGTCGCCCTTGTGATCGAGGTGTTCGCGATGTTCGGCGCGTTCGCCGATCTCGGCGACGTCGCCGATGCAAGTGACATCGCCGACGCGATCGGCATCGAGTTCACGACCGGACCGGGCCTCTACGTGGTGTTGCTCGGCTCGCTGATCGCAATCGCCGGCAACATCGTCGCCCTGGCCAAGCGCCGTCGCTGACGGATGGCGCCGGTCGACATCCGACGTCTCAACGGGTGGGCCGTCGCCGCCGCGGCTGGTGCCGTGGTGGCGATGGTCGGCTCGTTTCTGCCGTTGATGACGATCAACGGGCGCAGCGTGTCGGGTTCCACTGTGCTCGTCGGCAATGCCGTCGCCTGGTCGGTGAGCCAGCACAACACCGTCACCCTGTTGCTCGAGCGCCGTGACGTAGCTGTGCTGGCGACGATCGTGGTGATGCTGTTGGCGGTGCTGTGCGCGATCGGCCGCTTCACCCGCTGGGCTGCCGGACTGGGCGTGCTCATGAGTGCTGGCATCTTCCACCTGTTGCTGTCGATGGTGCAGCGCGCCGAGGCGCTGGCGGTGCCCACCAGCCTGGAAGTCAGCTACTCGGTGGGCACCATGTTCTGCCTGGCCGGCCCACTGCTGTCGCTGGTCGGCTTCGTGGCCGTGTTGGCCAAGCGTCACTGAGGCGAGTGGACGTCGCGACCGGCATGACGCCCGCCGAGCGCATCGACCAGCTGCGTCGCTCGATCGCCCACCACAACGAGCGCTACTACGCGTTCGACGCGCCCGAGATCAGCGATGCCGACTACGACCTGTTGGTGCGCGAACTGTCCGCGCTCGAGGCTGCGCACCCCGAACTGGCCAGCGCCGCCTCGCCCACACAGCAGGTGGGCGCGGGGAGGCTGGCGACGACCTTCAGCGAGGTGGTGCACCGGGTGCCGATGACCAGCCTCGACAACGCGATGGATGTCGCCGAGTTGGAGGCGTGGGGCGAGCGGGTGGCCAAGGGCCTTGCCGGCGAGGCTCCCCAGTTCGTGTGCGAGCCGAAGATCGATGGCCTCGCGATCAGCCTGCGCTACGAGGGCGGCCGCTTCGTGCAGGCGGCGACGCGCGGTGACGGCCGCGTGGGCGAGGATGTCACCCGCAACGTGGCAACGATCGCCGACGTGCCCGAGCGGCTGCCCGAGAACCAGCCCGGGCGATTGCCGCAGGTGCTGGAGGTGCGCGGTGAGGTGTACTTGCCGGTCGCCGCCTTCGAGCGACTGAAGGCGGCCAAGGAGCAGGAGAACGTCGAGCGCATCGCCGCCGGCCGCAAGCCCGAACCGGTGCCGGTGAACCCGCGCAACGCCGGCGCCGGCAGCTTGCGCCAGAAGGATCCATCGATCACCGCTGCGCGAGGCCTGGCCTTGTGGTGCTACCAGTTGGGCGAGGTGGTGGGCGGCCGCGATTTCACAAGCCACCACGAGACTCTGGAGTACCTGCGCACGCTCGGCTTCCCGGTCAACCCGCAGATCCGCGTCGTCGGCTCGCTGGCCGAGGTGGTCGCCTACTGCCACGAGTGTGAACAACAGCGGCACGCACTCGGCTACGAGATCGACGGGGTGGTGGTGAAGGTCGACTCGCTGGCCCAGCGCGAGCTGCTGGGGTTCACCTCACGCGCACCCCGCTGGGCGATCGCGTTCAAGTTCCCGCCCGAGGAGCGCACCACGCTGCTGAAGGCGATCGAAGTGTCGGTAGGCCGCACCGGCCGTACCACGCCCTACGCAGTGCTCGAGCCAGTGTTCGTGGGCGGCTCGACGGTGTCGATGGCCACACTTCACAACCAAGATCAGGTCGCCGCCAAGGACGTGCGCCCAGGCGACACGGTGGTGGTGCGCAAGGCCGGTGACGTGATCCCGGAAGTCGTCGGGCCGGTGCTCTCGCTGCGCCCCGCGGGACTCGCCGGCTGGCAGTTCCCGACCGTGTGTCCGTGTCCGCTGCGGTCGGAACTGGTGCGCATCGAGGGCGAGGCCGACACCCGCTGCGTCGAACCGGCCTGCCCCTTCCAGCGCGACCAGCGCATCATCTACTTCGCGTCGCGGGTGGCGATGGACATCGAGGGGCTCGGCGAGAGCACCGTGTTCCAGCTCAGCGACGCGGGCCTGGTGTCGGACCCCGGCGACATCTATGCGCTCACGCGCGAGCAGCTGCTCACCCTCGACAAGTGGGGCGAGACCAAGGCCGACAACCTGCTGGCGGCAATCGAAGCGTCGAAGTCGCGTCCGCTGCCGAAGGTGCTCACTGCCCTCGGGTGCAAGGGCCTCGGTCCTGCCGCCAGCGAGGCGCTGGCCCGCGCCTTCGGCACGCTCGACGCGGTGATGCAGGCCTCCGAAGCCGAACTGGCCACCACCGACGGCGTCGGCCCGATCATCGCCGCTTCGATCGTGCGCTGGTTCGCCGACGCGGCCAATCGCGCCTTCGTCGACAAGCTGCGCGCCGCAGGGGTCGAGTTCGGCCGGGTGGAGGTGCGCCGCCTGCCGCAGAACTTGACCGGCAAGGCAGTGGTGGTCACCGGCACCCTCGCCGGATTCACCCGCGAGCAAGCCGAGGCGGCGATCAAGGATCGCGGTGGCAAGAGCCCGGGCAGCGTGAGCGCGAAGACCTTCGCCGTCGTCGTCGGCGTCGAGCCGGGCGCGAGCAAGGTCACCAAGGCCACCGAACTGGGCGTACCCGTGCTCGACGAGACCGGCTTCCAGGTGTTGCTCGACACCGGCGAGCTACCGCAGGCAGGGGCTTAGAAGACGCTGAAGGTCCAGCTGAACGAACGCGCCGAGTCGCGGCCCTCGACGACGCTCCAGTAGATCACCTCGACGACATGCTCGCCTTCGCTGAAGCGCTCGATGCTCGAGCCTTCGGTCGGTCGGAAGGTGAGCGTCGCGTTCCCCGGTTCGTAGACGGTGGTGAGCGGTAGTTCGATCTGCTGGCCGGGTTGTGCCTCGGAGCGCGCTTCGTCGAGGTTCACCGTCTCCAGTTCGAGGCCGTCGATGATCAGTACCCCGGTGTTACCCGCGAGCAGGTCGACGTACACCTCGGTCTGGGCGGGCACCTGCGTCGCGTTGCGCACGGGTGCGATCTCCTGGATCGTCGCCGGCAGCTTGTCTCCCTCGTCGCCGGTGATCGCCAGATCAACCGCGTAGGCCATGCCCACCAGGCACCCAGCGATGATCAGCGAGGCGACGAGCAAGCCAGTGTCGGGGCGGCGCAAGCGAAATGCCATGACGACATTCTCGCTGCTCGCGGACCGATTCGCGCATGTCGTGTGGCATGTGACGGTGCTCGCTCGCGGCGGTTTGCGGGTCGCTTCGGGCTAGTTTGGAGAGTCGCCATGGAGGAGAACAACCCCCGCAAGTCCGGTCGCGTGGTCGCCGGTCGCTACCGGCTCGGTGAGCGGGTGAGCGCCGGTACCGAGTTCGCCACCTTCGACGCTTACGACGAGCAGACCCAGCAAGCGGTGGTGCTCAAGATCGTCAACCCCGACCTCGGTGACGCGCCGCAGGTGAGGCGTCAGTTCCGCAGCACGATGGCCGTCGCTGCCGGCATTCACCACCCGTGCGTGGTGCCCGTGCTCGACTTCGGCACCGATGCCTGGGGGGCGCGCGAGGTCCTCTACGTGGTGAGCGAGGCGTCGCCCGGGGGCAGCCTGCGCGACCTGCTCGATCGCGGCCGGTTGCTCGACCCGTCGCAGGCGCTGGTAGTGGGCCTCGACGCGTGCAAGGGGCTCGATGCGGTGCATCGCGCCGGTCTGGTGCACGGCGACATCCGCCCGGCCACCCTGCTGTTCGGTGACGACCGTCGGCCGCGCTTGGCCGACGTCGGCCTGGCCGAGGTGTTGCGCAGCGTGGGTGCCGATCCGGCGACGCTGCACATCGACCGGGTGCGCTATGCCTCGCCGGAGCAGGCCCAGGGCCTCGATGCGGGGCCCAAGGGTGACGTCTACGCGCTGTGTCTCACGCTGCTCGAATCGCTGTCGGGCAGCGTGCCCTTCGAGGCCGATTCGGCGGTGGCCACACTCGCGGCCCGAGTCGACAAGCTGATGCCCGTGTCGGCCGTTCTCGGCCCGCTCGCCGCAGTGCTCGTGCGTGCCGGTCGCCCTGGCGCCGATGGTCGCTTCACTGCCGCCGAGTTCGGCCGCGCCCTGGTGCAGGCCGCGGAGAAGCTGCCTCGCCCGGCGCCGATACCAGTGGTGGGCGTCACCTCGCCGGGTCGCGACTCCTCTGCGTGGAGTGGGCTGCCCCGACCGGCCGCGGTCGACGCTGGTGACGCCGACTCCGCCTCAACCGCGCCCACCGGCCCTCGGCCACGCGCGCCGATCACCATCGGCACCACCCCGGTCAACGCCGGGTTGGCCAGCGCCGGGCTGGCCGGCACCCGGCCGCTGCCCGAGGTCGCCTCCGCCAACGGCGATGGTGACGACTACGCCGGCGACTATGCCGGCGACGTGCCGCGGCGCAGCAAGAAGTGGCTGATCGGCGGCCTTGCCGTGATCGCGCTCGCGGTCGGAGCGATTGCCTATCTCGTGCTCAAGCCCGATAGGGCCACCGTGCCGCAGCTGGGAGGGCTGGAGGAGGGCGTCGCGCTCAACGAAGTCGCCGGCGACTTCGACACCTTGGTCGAACGTGAGCCCAGCGGTGAGGTGGCCGAGGGTCTGGTCATCCGCACCGAACCCGCCGCCGGCGAAAGCCTGGAGAAGGGCAAGACGCTGGTGATCATCGTCAGCAGCGGCCCGCCGCCATCGCCGCTGCCGGAGCTTGTCGGCCTCACCCTGGAGGGGGCGCGTCAGGAACTGGAGAACGTCGGTTTGCTGCTCACCGAGGGCGAGCCGGGGTTCTCCGACGAATACGCCGAAGGCGTGGTGATCTCGTGGGAGGTGCCCGACGCGCCGACGCTGAAGGCCGGTGATTCGGTCACTCAGGGCACGACGGTGATGGTGATCATCTCCAAGGGTCCTGCGCCACGCAATGTGCCCGAACTCACCGGCAAGTCGTTGGAGGAAGCCACCGCGATCCTCGAGGACATGGGGCTGGTGATTTTCAAGGGCGACGATGTGTTCAGCCCCGACGTACCCGTGGGCATGGTGGCTGCATTCACGCCCCCGAAGGACACGCAGGTGACCATCGGCGACACGGTCACCGTCAACCTGTCGAAGGGACCCGACCTGGTCATCCTGCCAGCGGTGACCGGGCTCGACTACAACGGCATCATCGCCGCGCTGCAGAACGCGGGATTCACCATCGGCCGGGTGAACGGCAATGTCTCGCTGCAGTTCCTCTCCTACAGCGTGAACGGTGTACCGGCCACCGCCGGCCAGCAGTTCCCGCGGGACACCGCCGTCGAACTGTTCTTCAAGAGCAGCTAAGGAGGAGGTTCGGCTCATGTTCACCGGCGAAACCTTCCTCGTCTCGGGTGGGGCTCTGGCCCCGCTGGCCCGCCCGTGAACGACGACGCGAAAGGCGGCGCGGAGCTCGACGGACGCCGCGACCGGGAACTGGACTCGCCGACGATCTCACTCGACGCAGCCGGCATCGACGAGATCGGTGTCATTCCCTGGCCGGCGCTGTGGCGCCGACGGCTGGCCCAGCGGGTGGGTATCGATCGGCGCTGGGCGGTGTTGTGGGTGGTGCTCGCCGGTCTGTTCTCCACCGGCTTCACCTTCACCGTGCTGATCGTGGCCCTGGAGGGCATCGCCGGCGAACTCGATACCAGCGTGTCGGTGCTCACCTGGGCGATCACCGCGCCGATGCTCGCCTTCGGCGTGGTGGGTCCCGCGTTCGGCAAGGCCGGCGACCTGTGGGGACACAAGCGCGTCTTCGTCGGTGGGCTGTTGCTGGCCGCGGTGTTCGCCACGGCCAGCGCGCTGGCCTGGAACGCAGCGACACTGGTCTTGTTCCGGGCGCTGTCGGGGATGGCCGGCTCGGCGTGCGGGCCGGCGTCGATGGCCTACATCAACCGCATGTTCGCCGACGGCGAAAGGGTGAAGCCGCTCGGCTATTGGAGCTTCATCGCTGCCGGCTCGCCGGTGATCGGCGTGGTGGTTTGCGGCCCACTGATCGACAGCGTGGGGTGGCGGTGGATCTTCGCGTTGCAGGCGCCGATGTGTGCTGTCGCCTTCGTGCTCGCGCTGTGGCTGCTGCCCCAGACCGAGCGGGGCAAGCAGGTGCGCTTTGACGTTTGGGGTTCACTCACCCTCGGCCTGGGGGCATCGTCGCTGCTGGCCGCGATCAGCCAGGGGCGTAGCTGGGGGTGGGCGAGCGCGGCCACGGTCGGCTGCTTTGTCGGCGCGGTGGTCTTGTTGGTGGTGTTCGTGCGGATCGAGCGCCGAGCGGTTGCCCCGCTGGTGGTGCTCGCCTGGTTCCGTACGCGCAACTTCGCCCTGCCGGTGACGATCCAATTGCTCGGCAACTTCGCCTACATGGGTGGCTTCTTCGTCATCCCGCAGGTGCTCGGCGAACGCGGTCTGGGTCTGTCGATCACCACCGTCGGCAACCTGGTGATCCCCCGTCCACTGGCCTACTCGCTGGTCGCGCCGCTCGCCGCAATCGTCACGGTCAAGGTCGGTGAGCGCATCGCGGGCGTCGCCGGCTCGATGGCACTGGTGGCCTCGATGCTGATGTGGGCCGCAGTCGGCCTCGACAGCGGCTATCTGTTCATCATCGTCGCCACCGCACTGTCGGGGGTGGGGCTGGGCATCTCGTCGCCCGCGCTCACCGCGCTGATGGCCGGTTCGGTCGATGCGGCCGACCTCGGCGTCGCCGGGGCGATGCAACAACTGCTGGCCCAACTCGGCGCGGTTCTGGGCGCGGCGGTGATGGCCACCATCAGCGCCAGCGCCGAGGTGCACGCCCGGGGGCCGTTCCACGTGGCCTTCGTGGTGGGCGCTGGTGTGGCTGCTGCCGGGGGCGTGTGCGCCGCCTTCGTGCACAGCAGTGCGCGGTCGCCGGCGTGAGGTGACTGTGAGGGCTGGTCGACCCAGGGTGCCGTCGGCAACGCCCATCGTGCTGCGCCGCGCCACACTCGTCGACCTGCCCACCTTGCGTGTGTGGGACGCCGATGCGGAGGTGATCGCGTCGGGTGCTGGACGCAGCGCCGAGGTCTGGGCGGCGGAGCTGCCCCGCGAGGTCGACTGGTACGAGCCGCTGATCGCCGAACTCGACGGTGAGCCGGTGGGATACGTGGAGCTGATCGACGCTGCGCGGGAAGAGAGCCACTACTGGGGCGACGATGTCGAGGTGGGTGCCTGGGGCCTCGACATCTGGGTCGGGCGGCCTGCCGATAGAGCTCGCGGCATCGGCACCGCGATCATGCACGCCGCGCTGCGGCGCTGCTTCACCGTGCATCGCGCCTCCGCGGTGTTGCTCGACCCGTTGCCCACCAACAGCCGCGCCTGTCGCTTCTACGAACGGCTGGGTTTCCAACTGCTCGGTGTACGCCGCCTGGGCGACGACGACTGCTGCGTGTACCGGATGGGCCGCGACGACTACCTACCCGGCTGAGCCGCGCTCGGCTGAGGGCTCAGCGGGCGAGGCGCGCGAGTTCGAGCGCGACGACGGCGTCGGCGTCGACCTCGGTGAGGATCGTCACCTCCCGTCGCCCGGCCCAGGCCTCATGGTGCAGTGCGTGGCGGGTGGCCGGCCAGGTCTTGCCGCGCCCGACGCCGTGGCCGGTGTCGACGCGGATCGGGTGCTGCACGCTGCGGTAGCGCTCGGGGGCGAGGAGGTAGGAGATGCAGGTGCTGTCGTGCACGTGGATGCCGTCGAGCCCGCCAGCCACCACGTGGAAGTCGCGGTAGAACGGCAGGATCTGCGCGGCGAGGCGTGCCCGTGGGTTGTCGATCGCCGCGGTCGACTCGATCTGCGCGCTCGACATGATCGTCGCTTCCGTCACGTCGAGGCCGCACATCACGATCGGGCAGTCGGCGCCGAACACCAGGTCGGCGGCCTCCGGATCGTTGACGATGTTGGCTTCCGCTGCCGGCGTGGCGTTGCCCGGCACGAACGCGTTGCCGCCCATCAGCACGATGCCGGCGAGGTGCTGGGGCAGTTCCGGCCACAGCATCAGCGCGAGGGCGATGTTGGTGAGCGGACCGATGGGCACCAGTGTGATCTCGCCCGGTGCGGCGCGCACCTGCTCGACGATGAACTGCGCGGCAGCGAGGTGGTGCGGTGGGCGCGATGGCGCGGCGAGGGCGACGTCGGCGAGGCCGTTGGCCCCGTGCACGAAAGCGGCTGGGCCGCGGTAGGGCATGGCCAGCGGTCGGGCAGCGCCCTCGGCCACCGGTATGTCGGGTCGCCCGGCGATGTCGAGCAGACGCTGCGCGTTGGTGGTGCACACCTCCACGTGGGCGTTACCGAAAACGGTGGTGAGGCCGATCAGGTCGAGCTCGGGCGAGGCGAGCGCGTAGAAGATGGCCATCGCATCGTCGATGCCCGGGTCGGTGTCGATCAGGATCTTGCGCGGGGTGGCAGTCACGCCTGTTCGAGCGCTTCCAGCAGGGTGTTCCAGCCGAGGATCGCGCACTTGATGCGTACCGGGTACTTCACCACACCCTGCAACGCCTCCAGGTCGCCCAGTTTCACCGCCGGGTCGGGTTCGATCGGGTTGCCGTCTTCGTCGGGGATGCTCATCATCCCCTTGAACCGGCGCACCAACGCCCGCACTTCGGCCACCGACTTGCCCTTGATCGCCTGGCTCATCATCGACGCCGAACTCTGCGAGATGCTGCACCCCTGACCGCCAACCCTGACGTCGGTGACGACCCCGTTCTCGGCGCCGCCCTCCACCTGCAGGTAGACGTCGATCTCGTCGCCGCACAGCGGATTGTGTCCGGTGGCGTGCGGGGCAGGGGGTGGCAACTCGCCGCGGTTACGCGGGTTGCGGTGGTGGTCGAGGATGATCTCGCGGTAGAGGTCTTCCAAACCTGGCATGCGCTCTCCTACAGCCCGAAGATGTCGGCCGACCCGTCGAGCGCGTCGGCCAGGGCGTCGACGTCGGCGGTGTCGTTGTACAGGTAGAAGCTTGCCCGAGCGGTGGCCGTCACGCCCAACAGACGCATCAGCGGCTTGGCGCAGTGGTGGCCGGCGCGCACGCAGACGTTGTGCTCGTCGAGCACCTGGCTGAGGTCGTGGGGGTGGATGCCACGGAACCCGAGGCTGAACGTCGCCCCCCGCACCTCGATATTGCGCGGCCCGTGGATCTGCAGGTCGTCACCGAACCGCTCGGTGAGAGTGCGCAGGGCGTAGTCGGCGATCTCCATCTCGTGGCGGCGGACGTTGGCCATGCCCAGGCCTTGCAGGAAGTCGATGGCTGCCCCGAAGCCCACGGCTTCGGTGATCGGGGGGGTGCCGGCCTCGAACTTGGCCGGGAGGGCAGCGCTGGTGAAGCCGTCGAGGCGCACATCGGCGATCATGTTGCCGCCGCCCAGGAACGGGGGCATTGCGTCGAGCAGGGCCTCCTTGCCGTAGAGCACGCCGATGCCCGACGGGCCGCACAGCTTGTGGCTGCTGAACGCGAGCAGGTCGGCGTCCCACGCCTGCACGTCGGTGACGTTGTGCGGCACGTACTGGCAGCCGTCGACGATCGCCACCGCGCCGGCAGTGTGGGCCGCGGCGCACAACTCGCGCACGGGGGTGATCGTGCCCAGCACGTTGCTCATCGCGGTGAAGCTGAACGCCTTGGCCCCGTCGAGCAGGGCGGGCAGGTCGGTGAGGTCGAGCTGCCCGTCGGTGGTGAGCGGCACCCAGCGCAACACGATGCCTCGCTCGGCGGCGAGCATGTGCCAGGGCACGATGTTGGCGTGATGCTCCATGTGCGTCAGCACAATCACGTCGCCGGCCTGCAGGTTGGCGCGGCCCCACGAGTGGGCCACCAGGTTGAGCGCTTCGGTGGCGTTCTTGGTGAACACGATCTCGTGCGCGCGACGGGCGTTGACGAAGCGCTGCACCTTGGCCCGCGCGCCCTCGAAGGCGTCGGTGGCCTCGCTCGCCAGCTGGTAGGCGCTGCGGTTGATCGGGGCGTAGCTGTGCTCCATGAACTCACTCATCGCGTCGATCACGCACTGCGGCTTCTGCGCCGAGTTGGCCGAGTCGAGGTACACCAACGGCTTGCCGTGCAACTCACGCTTCAGCAGCGGGAACTGGGCCTTGACCGCCGCCGTGTCGAGCGGGTGGGTGCTCACTGGCGGGCACGGAAGGAGTCGTATCCCTCCCGCTCCAATTGTTCGGCCAGCTCCATCCCGCCGCTGCATGCGATGCGGCCGTCGATCATGATGTGCACCTTGTCGGGGCTCACCTCGTCGAGCAGGCGCTGGTAGTGGGTGATCAGCACCACGCCCATCTGCGGTCGGTCGGTGCGGATCTCGCGGATGCCCTTGGCGACGATGCGCAGGGCGTCGATGTCGAGGCCGCTGTCGGTCTCGTCGAGAATCGCGAGCTCCGGCTCGAGGATCGCCATCTGCATGATCTCGTTGCGTTTCTTCTCACCACCGCTGAAGCCCTCGTTGAGATAGCGGTCGACGAACGAGCCGTCCATGCCCAGCCGCTTCATCCAGTCCATCGTCGCCAGCCGCAACTCGAGCACGCTCAGGTCGAGGCCTTTGCGCGCCGAGAGCGCCTGGCGCAGGAACTGGATCACCGACACGCCGGCGATCTCCTGCGGGTATTGGAAGGCGAGGAACATCCCCGCCTTGGCGCGTACGTCGGTGGGCCAGTCGGTGATGTCGTCGCCCTGCAGCACGATGCGCCCGGCGGTGACCTCGTACTCGGGGCTGGCCAGCAGCGTGCTGGCGAGGGTGCTTTTGCCGCAGCCGTTGGGCCCCATGATCGCGTGTACCTCGCCCGCGCCGACGGTGAGCGACAGCCCGCGCAGGATTTCGGGAGCATCGCCCTCGTCGGTGACGGGACGCACGTGCAGGTCGTCGATGCGGAACAGCTCGGGCGGGGTGGTCACGCTCTCAGTGTATTTCCACTATCGCCATAGTGGAAACCCCGAACGCGCTCAGACCTGACGAAATCGGCGCCGAACGACCAACAATGCGCCGCCTACAGCGAGCAGCGCCGCACCGAGAGCCACGAGAATGCCGGACTCGCTGCCCGCGTCGACGATGTTTCCTCCCGACCCACCGTCGTCGGGGATGCCGCAGTCGTCGAGCTCGAGGCTGTGCGAGTAGTTGCCCACGTTGCTGTCGCCGTCGTACACCGCCACCTTCACGGTGTGGTTTCCGGGGCTGAAGCCGGTGAGCTGCATCCACTCCTGGGTGAGGTTGGTGATGTCGAGATCTTGATAGCCGGGCACCGGGATGTCGTCGACCAGCACGTCGTAGCGGTAGACGGAGGTGTTGTCGGTGACCAGCAGGTCGATCACCGGCCCGTCGTCCCCGCAGTGTGACTCGGTGCGAAAGAGTGGGCCGGCGCAGGCGATGTAGACAGTGGCGGTGAACACCACGGTTTCGGTTGTGGCGTACTTGACGACCACTTCGTACTCGCCGTCGGCGACGACGCTGACGCCGACGCTGTCACCGGCGTTGAACGGGGTGGCATCGCTGTTCTGCTTGACGTCGTCGATGTAGAGGTCGAACTTGTCGCCGGTCTCACCGCCGATGTCGACGACCACCTGCGACTCACTGCCTGGGCAGCTTGCGCCCGCTGACCACTCGTAGGGCGCCCCGGCCGCTGCCGGCAGCGAGTGCCCGCCGACGTAGCCGGCGATGCCGAGAACTCCAAGAACTGCGAGGCGTGTGACCCACCGCGTCACCTTCCAACTCATGTCGTGGCCCCTCCGCAGTGTGCCAGTCTTGGTCGCCAGGCTAGCACCTGGTGGAGCAGCGGGGCACGGTCACAGGCGGGGCAGGGCGGTGAAGGCGATAGCGGCCAGGTGCAGGCCGGCGCCAACCACGGTGAGCAGGTGGAACACCTCGTGGAAGCCGAACGTGCGCGGCCACGGGTCGGGACGCTTGGCCGCGTACACGCCGGCACCGGCGGTGTACGCGATGCCACCGGCGATGACCAGCGCGAACCCGAGCGCGCCGAGGCCGCGGTAGAGCTGGGCGATGGAGGGCAGCAGCGACCACCCCACCACCACGTACACCACCGCGAACACCGCCCGCGGCAGCTGCAGCGGGGCGAACTCGAGCGTGATGCCTACAGCGGCGCCGATCCACACGGTCAACAGCGTCGCGGTGACGGAGCGGTCCGACAGCGCCGCCACCGAGATCGGCGTGTACGCGCCGGCGATGGCGAGGAAGATCGTCGAGTGGTCGAGGCGCCGCCACCAGGCCAGCTCGGCTTCGGTCCAGCGGCCGCGGTGGTAGACGGCCGACACGCCGAACATCGCGAGGGTGCCGAGCAGGTACACCACCACCAGCAGGCGGTGACCGGTGGAGGCAGTGGTGAGGGCGAGCATCAGCAGCCCGGCGATGCCCACGATGGCGAACGCGGCCACATGGATCCAGCCGCGCAGTGTGGGTCGCAGCAGTACCGCGTCGGCGATGCGTGGTTGAGACGGCGCCTGCTCGTCGAGCAGCGTCACGTGGTCACCATCCACGCTCGATCCACTCCTGCAGGTGCGGGCGCTCGTCGCCGATGGTGGTGTCGAGCCCGTGGCCGGGCAGCACCATCGTGTCGGGCGGCAAGGTGAACAGCTTGTTGTCGATCGAGTGGATGATGGCCTGGAAGTCGCCGCCGGGGAACTGGGTGGCGCCCGGCCCGCCGGGGAACCGCGTGTCGCCGCTCAACAGGATCGGAGCGCCCCCCACGCGCAAGCTCACCGAGCCGGGGGTGCGGCCCGGATTGTGGATGGCATGCCGTCGTAGCCGGCCGCCTTCGAT
>CAUJEE010000141.1 GCA_963169215.1 Actinomycetota bacterium | reverse complement strand
TCCTCGACGAGGTGGGCGAGGTGTGGAACTCCGCCGGCCGCCTGGTCGCGCAAAGTCGCCAACTGGGCCTCACCCCCCTCAGCTGACCCGGGCGGCCACGCTCGCTCGGCGGTCGCCGCGTCGGCTCCGTCCGGTTTCTGGGAAGGATCGGTCCCAGACGTGGTTCTGGTTGCGTCTGGTCCCGGAATGCGGGACTGGGCCTTCCCATTTGGGCGTCGGAAGCGCGCCGCAAGGCGGCCGGCCGCCCAGCCGGCAGCGCGATCGCGGACGTCAACGGGAGCGGGCCCAGCGGACGCCGGTGGCGAAGCCGCCGGCCGCGAGGCCTACTGCCGACACGGCTTGCGTGCTGCGGCGGATGACGGCCTTGGTGCGTTCGCTGAACACCACCACCGGCCAGCCGCGCTCGCCGGCCACCCGTTCGAGCTTGCCGTCGGGGTTCACCGCCACCGGGTGGCCGACGGCCTCGAGCATCGGCAGGTCGCTGGCCGAGTCGCTGTAGGCCCAACAGCGGTCGAGTTCGTACCCGCGCGCCTCACAGATCGCCGCGATCGCCTCCACCTTGCCCGGCCCGTAGCAGAACGGGCCGTCGAGGTCGCCGGTGTACTTGCCGTCGGCGATGCGGCTGCGCGTGCCGATGCCGGCGGTCATGCCCAGCGCCTGGGCGAGCGGCTCGACCAGCTCCACCGGCGAAGCCGACACGATGTACGTGTCGCGGCCGGCGTGGCGATGCTGGTCGAGCAGCCGCTGGGCCTCGGGCCGCACGCGCTCGATCAGCTTGGGCACGATGTCGACGTTGAGCGCGACCAGGTCGTCGAGGCGCACACCCTTCACCGCGCCGAGTACCCGCTCACGCACTTCGTGCGACGTGTCGTCGCTCGCCCCCTTGAGGCGGAAGGCGACGGCCGATGCGGCATCGCGCACGAATTGGTGGGTGGGCACCAGCTTCTGGCGCCACGCGGCCACACCGAGTACGAACACGCTCGACCCGGAGATCAGCGTTCGATCGAGGTCGAAGAAGGCGGCGCTTCGGTAGGTGCTCATGACGGCGGGGGAGTCGTTGGGCGGGGGAGACCGACGGCGAGGTCGTACAGCCGACGGCGGGAGACTCCTGTTGCGGCCATCACGGTAGCGATCGCCGTGCGTCGGTTGCCGTCGCGGGCCAACTGCGCGACCAACAAGGCGCGCAACTCGTCGTCGCTCCGTGGCACATCGTCGGCGGGCCGGGCACCCTGCACCACGATCGCGTACTCGCCCCGCGGCTCGCGCTCGGCCATGTGCAAGATCGCGTCGGCGAGGCTGCCGCGCCACACCTCCTCGAACTTCTTGGTCAGCTCACGCGCCAACGCCACCCGCCGCTCGCCGCCGCACGCCGCAGCCAGGTCGGCCACCGTGCGCTGCACCCGGTGGGGCGCCTCGTACAGCACGGCCGTGCGCTGCTCTGCCGCCACCTCGGCCAGGCGCGCGGTGCGCTCGCGACCCGAACGCGGCACGAAACCCTCGAACACGAAGCGCGAGGTGTCGAAGCCGCTGACCACCAGCGCCATCACCAACGCTGCGGGACCGGGCACGGCCGACACGGCGTAGCCGGCATCGAGCACAGCTCGCACCAGACGCGCGCCCGGGTCGCTGATGCCCGGCGTGCCCGCGTCGGTGACCACCGCGACATCGGCACCCGTGGCCAGCAGATCAACCACCTCGGCCACCCGCGCCTCCTCGGTGTGTTCGTTGGCGATCGCCAGGCGCACACCACTCACACCCGCGTGCGACAACAGCTTGCCGGTGTGGCGGGTGTCCTCGCAGCAGATCAGCGCACACCCGCGCAGGGTGTCGGCCGCCCGGGGCGCAAGGTCGCCGAGATTGCCGATCGGGGTGCTGACCAGGATCAGCCGGCCCGTCACGCGCGCAGTTCCAGCTGATCGCCCAGGCGCAGGCCCCATCGTTCGAACGCGCCGGCCTCGGCCTCCACGACGGTGCGCGCCTTCCACACCGGCAGCCCGATGCGATTGCGGCGCATGCGCACCACCTTCACCACGAAGCCGGCCTCGTCGAGAAATGCGACGTCGAGCGCAAACTTCATGCCGATGGTGTGCACCGACCGGCACGGCGTGATCACGAACGCACCGTCGACGCCGGCGCGGCCGAGCAGCCCCTTGGCACGGGAGCGGCGATCGCCGGCTCGCTCGGCGCTGGCCAGCACGTGGCCCCCGTGCTCCCCGGCGGTGACCAGCCAGCAAGGCTCCGTCGTCATCGCCCCATGGTGACACAGCACCCCGCCTGCCCGCAGTGCGCGGTGCCCCCGGGGCTGTATACCGGGGGTGTGCTGCCCCGCGATCGCCCGCCCCCGCGCAGCTTTCAGCCGCGCCGCCGCCGGTTGTCACCCACACGCGAAGCTGCCTACCGCTCACAGCGCGAGCACTGGGTGCTGGCCGCCGACGGCTCAGCACTCGATCTGGAAGCGATGTTCGCCGGGCTACCGGTGATTCTCGACATCGGCTTCGGCGGTGGCGAGAGCGTGGTTCAGATGGCCGCAGACCAGCCGCAGGAGGCGATCATCGGGGTGGAGGTGCACACGCCGGGTGTGGCCCACGTGTTGGCCGCGATCGAAGACCAGGGGTGGACCCACGTGCGCGTAGTGGAGGACGACGTGCTCGCTCTGTTCGCCCGCCTCCCCGCGGCAACCCTCGCGGGGGTGCGGGTGTGGTTCCCCGATCCGTGGCCCAAGCGCCGCCAACAGCATCGCCGCCTGCTGCGCGCGGAGGTGATCGCCATCCTGGCCGACCTGTTACGCGAAGGGGGCACGCTGCACGTGGCCACCGACGACGGCGACTACGCCCGCTCGGTGGAGGCGCTGGTGGCCGCCGAGCCGCGCCTTGCGGGCGGCGTGGTGCCACGACCCGAATGGCGCCCGCTGACCCGCTACGAGCGGCGCGCGCTGGCCGCCGGGCGCGCCGCCGTCGACCTCGTCTACACCCGCGTCAGGGGCTGAGCCAACCGGCCGCGATCGGGTCGGGTCGCCGCCCGATGCCGCCGTCGCGCATCAGCACCCCAGTGAGTGTGCGATCGAGGTACTGCTGGCGCCACACCAGCATCCGCTGGGCGAGGGGCAACACCACCGCCGGATCGCTCACCGTCACCTGCCAGCTGGGATCGGCGGCGAGGTCGAAGCACAGCCAGTCGCCGTCGGCGAACTGCACGTAGGCGTGGGTGGCGGTGCGCACCACGGCCAGGTTGTGACGCTCGAGGCTGCGCCGCCACGGCCAGGTGTGTTCGCGGGTGGGATCGAGCATGATCAGCGCGTCGCGCCAGTCCCATTCGTAGTGCGCCTCATCACGCCACAGCGGTGGCTGCTCGCCGCGCAGGAATGGCGTGAGCGGGAAGCCGTCGCACTGTTGCGGCACCGGCAGGCCGATCGCGTCGCAGATCGTCGGGGCGATGTCGACGTTCTCGGTGAAGTGCTCGATCACCTCGCCGGCGACGCCGTGTGGGTCGCGCACGATGCACAGGATGTGGTAGCTGGCCTCGAAGTAGCCGCATTTCTGCACCAGGCCCTGATCGCCGAGTTGCTCGCCGTGGTCGGAGGTGATCACCACCAGCGTGTCGTCCCACTCGCCCCGCTCGCGCAGCGCGGCGACGATGCGCCCGAGGTGGTGGTCGACCTCGCTGATCATCCCGTAGTACTGGGCCCGCAACTGCGCCACCTCCGCCGGGTCGGTGGGGGCGCTCACCCAGGCGACGTTCAACAGCACGTCGTGCAGCGGATGCAGGGGCAGCGGCGCCGGCAGTGCTGGCGGGCAGGCGGCGGGGTCGTACATCGTCGCGAAGTGCCCGGCCGCGTCGTAGGGCGGGTGCGGGCGGATGAACGACAGGTGGGCGAACCACGGCTGGGCATCGGCGCCACGGCCCTGGTCGTGCAGCCAGGCGAGGAAGCGGTCGGTGAGGAATTGGGTGACCGAGTGCTCTGCCGGCCGTTCGTGCTCGGTGGCGAGAGCGATGTCGGGGTCGGTCGTGGCATCGCCCTCGTAGCCCAACTCGCGCAGCCACTGCAGCCACGCCTCGTGGCGCTCGTCGAGGCACAGCAGTTCCTCGAAGCCGGGCAGCACACCTTCCCAGTTCGACCACCGTGGGTCGGCCGGATCGGTGATCTGCCGCGGGTCGGCAGCCTGGTCGGTGTAGCCGAACACCACCGGGTGGTAGCCGGCGCGCTGGGCCATGAACGCGACGTTGTCGAGGCGCGAGTCGAGCGGCGAACCGTTGGCCACCACCCGGTTGTTCATCTGGTAGGTGCCGGTGTACAACGCGGCCCGCCCAGGAGCGCACGGCGCGGCCTGCGAGTAGTGACGGGCGAAGCGCACGCCCTCGGCGGCCAGCGCGTCGAGGTGCGGAGTACGCACCAGCGGGTGGCCAGCGCACGACAGCGAGTCGGCGCGGAACTGGTCGAGGGTGACGAACAGCACGTTGGGGCGAC
>CAUJEE010000140.1 GCA_963169215.1 Actinomycetota bacterium | reverse complement strand
GGGGCTCACGGGCTTCATCGGCATGTCGCTCGCCGTCCGCGGCAACGTGCGCACCGCCGCGGCCGCGCTGACCGGCAGCATGCCCCGAGCGCTGACGGTGGCATTCCGCACCGGCGGTGTGGCCGGCATGTTCACCGTCGGTCTCGGCCTGCTCGGCGCGACGGCGATCATCATGGCCTTCCAGAACACGAGCTCGGCGATCCTTGTCGGCTTCGGCTTCGGCGGTTCGCTGCTGGCCCTGTTCCTGCGCGTCGGGGGCGGCATCTTCACCAAGGCCGCCGATGTCGGTGCCGACCTGGTGGGCAAGGTCGAGGCCGGCATTCCCGAGGACGACCCGCGCAACCCGGCCACCATCGCCGACAACGTCGGCGACAACGTCGGCGACTGCGCGGGTATGGCCGCCGACCTGTTCGAGAGCTACGAGGTCACCCTTGTCGCGTCGATCATCCTCGGTGTGGCCGCGTTCAACTCGATCGGCCTCAACCCGGCGCTCGGCCTGGTGTTCCCCCTCGCCGCACGCGCCATCGGCGTGGTGGCATCGATCGCCGGTGTGTTCGCGGTGAAGGCCAAGGAGGGCGAGACCAACGCCCTCAAGCCGATCAACAAGGGCTTCGCCGTCGCCGGCGTGCTCACGCTCGCGGGCACCCTGGCGCTCGCGCTCACGTACGTCGGCAACGACAAGGGTGTGCAGAACGCCGATGGATCGGCCCGCCTGCTGTCGGGTGCGGGCTGGCGTGTCTTCGGTGCCGTCGCCATCGGCCTGGTGCTCGCCCAGCTGGTGAGTCGCCTTACCGAGTACTACACCAGCACTCACCACACCCCGGTGCAGGAGATCGCCGAGAGCGCGGAGACCGGCCCCGCCACCGTCGTGCTCAGCGGCACGGCCTACGGCCTGGAGAGTTCGGTGTATGCGGTGGTCGCGATCGCGATCGCCATCGGGGCGGCCCTCGCCCTCGGCGGCGGCAACCTCACCTTCAGCCTGTACCTGGTCGCCCTGTGCGGCATGGGCATGCTCGCCACCACCGGCGTGATCGTGTCGGAAGACACCTTCGGCCCGGTCAGCGACAACGCCGCCGGCATCGCCGAGATGAGCGGTGAGTTCCACGGCGAAGCCGAGCGCATCATGGTGAGCCTCGACGCGGTGGGCAACACCACCAAGGCCGTCACCAAGGGGTTCGCGATCGGCTCGGCGGTCATTGCTGCCGTGGCCCTCTTCGCCAGCTTCATCGAGACAGCCGGCGAAGAGCTGAAGGAGAAGGCGGTCAACCTCGCCGACGGCGTGTTCAAGGCGCCCGCGCTGGCCATCAACGTCGCCGACCCGAAGATCTTCATCGGTCTGCTCATCGGTGGCGCAGTGCCGTTCCTGTTCTCGGCGCTTGCCATCCGCGCCGTCGGCCGCACCGCCGGCGTGGTGGTGCAGGAAGTGCGCAAGCAGTTCGCCGACGGCAAGATCATGTCCGGCGAGAAGCAGCCCGAGTACGGCCCGGTGATCGACATCTGCACCGAAGCCTCGCTGCGTGAGCTGGCCACACCGGCCCTGCTGGCGGTGCTCACCCCGGTGATCATCGGCTTCGGTATCGACTGGAAGGCGCTGGGCGCGTTCCTGGCCGCGGTGATCCTCGTCGGCCAGTTGATGGCCAACTATCTCAGCAACGCCGGCGGCGCGTGGGACAACGCGAAGAAGTACATCGAGGACGGCCAACACGGTGGCAAGGGCAGCGATGCCCACAAGGCCGCCGTCATCGGCGACACCGTCGGCGATCCGTTCAAGGACACCGCCGGCCCGGCGCTCAACCCGCTGATCAAGGTGATGAACCTGGTGAGCCTGTTGATCCTGCCGGCGATCATCAACCTGCAGGACGACGACGGCCCGCGCTACAGCATCGCCGCCGCCGCCCTCGTCGTGTTGATCGGTGCCATCGTCTTCAGCAGTCGCAAGTCGGGCGGAATCGCCGCCGCGACCCCTTCGCAGCCCGCGCTGCGGTAGCGTCGTAACTCGTGCTCGCGCTGCTCGATTTCGCCAACAAGTGGGTCGAAAGCGGTGGCCTCGTCGTTCTCGGGGCCATCGTTTTCGCCGAATCCGGCCTGCTCGCGGGGTTCTTCCTGCCGGGCGACTCGCTGTTGTTCTTCGCCGGTTTCCTCTCCAGTGAGGCAGGCGGAGAGCACCTGCCGGCGCTGCCGTGGGTGGCGCTCACCTGCGTGGTGGCGGCGATCGTCGGCGACCAGGTGGGGTACATGATCGGCACCAAGCTGGGCCCGGCCCTGTTCAAGCGCGACGAGAGCCGCTTCTTCCACCCGCAGAACGTCGCCAAGGCGGAGGCCTTCTTCGCCAAGCACGGCTCGAAGACGATCATCCTCGCCCGCTTCGTGCCGATCGTGCGCACCTTCGTGCCCACCGTTGCCGGGGCGAGCAAGATGCACTACCGCACCTTTGTCACCTACAACGTCATCGGTGGAATCCTGTGGGGTGCCGGTGTGACGTCGCTCGGCTACTTCCTCGGCGAGATCGAGGCGGTGAAGAACAACATCGAGCTGGCGGCGCTAGCGGTCGTCGCCGTGTCGGTGCTGCCGATCGCGATCGAGTACACCAAGCACCGCAAAGCCAAGGCCGCCAAGGCCGCTGCTGCGACGGCGGTGTCCGCCGCGTCGGTCGTCGTCGAACCCGCTGCCGACTAGCCGGTGGTAGCGTCGCGGTTGATGGCGGGAACCGACGGCACACCATGTAGCGTCTGACTTGCATGACCCACGTGCACGTCTCCAAGAGAACCCTCGCCGCGGCCGCTGCGGCAGTGATCATAGGCATCGGCGCGACCGGCTGCGCTGACGCCGAAGAAAAGAGCGCCGCCACCGAAGCCCCCGCGGACGTGCCGTCCGGCGCCGACAGTGACAGCGGTTCGGTCGGTGGTGGGCAGGCGGTGCTCGACGACGCCACCAGCTCGCCGCAGACCCCCCAGGCGCCGTTGTCGACGCGCAAGCTGGTGATCACCATGACCGTCGGGCTGGAAGTGGAGGATGTGTCCACTGCTGTCGATCGCGTGATCAGCCTGGCCGCCACCCACCGCGGCCAGTTGTACGACTCGAACCTCGACCTCGGCGACCCGCGCTACGCCTACGGCGATCTCGTCTTCAAGCTGCCGCCGGAGGAGGTCGATGCGTTCTTGAGCGGCCTCGATCCGGCGATCGGACGGCGCACTTCGCTGCAGGGCAACACCAGTGATGTCACCGACCAGCTCACCGACCTCGACGCGCAGATCAAGACGGCGCGGGCGAGTGTGGAGCGGGTGCGCGAGTTGATGGACCGGGCCGAGACCTTGAGCGACATCGTGGTGCTCGAGAGCGAGTTGACCGCCCGCCAGACTCGGCTGGAACAGCTGCTCGCGCAGCAGTCGAACCTGGAGAGCCTGGTGGCGATGGCCACCATCACCATCCACCTCACCGCCGCCCCCGACGAGCAGAGTGCCGAGGACGACGACGATTCGATCGGCGATGCCTTCCGTGAGGGCTGGAACGCATTCGTCGACACGCTGCAGGCGCTGGTGGTGTTCGTCGGCTACACCCTTCCGTTCCTGGTGCTGGGGGCGATCGCCGGCCTGATCGCGTGGCGGGTCAAGCGCTCTCGGGCGGCAGGAACCCGGCCCGAGTGAGCACCTCCGCCGCCGGCGGCACCGTGCGCCACAGGTGCAGGCGGTACCCGGCGCCGCGCAGGGCGAACTTGCCCTCGCGCAATTCGACCACGGCGTCGATCTCGCCCGGCTGCTCGTAACCACCGTCGACCTCGACCGGCGGGCTCGACGCGTGCCACTCGACGTCGAAGCTCACCGGTGTCAGTTCGCCGTAGGGCCGCTCGATCATCGAGCGGGGATCGTCGAGCAACACGCCGTGGGCCTCGTTGCCCAGGTTCCACTGGCGATAGGGCACGGTGCAGTCGTGCCCGGCCCACATCACCGGTGGCTTCACCTCCAGGCCGGCGCGCCGTCCGATGCCGTCGAGTTCCTCCACGTACAGCAGCTGGCCTCCATCGCGGGCGAGCCCGGCGCGGTAGTCCAACCGCCGCCCGCGCACCACCAGCCCGACGAACAGCCCGCTCGCCCGATCGTCGGCCCAGCCCCACCACCACCAGGCCTCGGCGGCCACGCCGGGGTGTTCGCGTTCGTCCGCTTCGGTCAGCACAGCGGCCAGACTATGGGGGTGATCCGCTACCTCAGCCTCGAATGGCTCGATGCGCTCACCGCCGAGGTGGCGGCCAGCGCCGAGCTGCAACGCCTCGCCGGTGAGCACACCATCGGCGTCACGCAAGCGGTCACCGGTGGCCCGGAGGGCACCGTCGTCTACCACCTGCAGGTGGCCGACGGTGTGGCGAGTTTCGGCGCCGGCGGTGCGTTCCCCGAGGACGTGCGCATGGAACAGACCTGGGACACCGCCGTTGGTGTTGCCACCGGCACGCTCAACGCGCAGGAGGCGTTCATCAAGGGCCGCATCCTGCTCACCGGCAGCCAGCAGAAGCTGATCGACGCACAACCGGTGTTCGGCGCGCTCGACGCCGTCTTCGCTGCTGTGCGTGAGCGCACCGACTACGCCTGACGCCCCCGATGCCCGAGCTACCCGAGGTGCAGGCCCACGCCGAGCGGCTGAGTGAGCAGTTCGCCGGGGCGGTGCTCACCCGCTTCGTGCCGTTCAACTTCACCGCCTTGAAGACCGCCCTCCCCCCGCCCGACGAGGCCTACGGCCAGGCTCTGCGGCGAGTGCACCGGCGGGGCAAGTACCTGTTGGCCGACTTCGGCGAGATCCACTTCGTGATCCACCTGATGCAGGGTGGTCGCCTCCTGGTCGACACGCAGCAGTCGTCGCGGCCGCGCAATGGTCAGGCCCGGTTGGTGTTCGCCGGCGAAGCGGTCCCGGCGCTGTTGCTCACCGAGGCCGGCAAGGAGCGGCGTGCCGGAGTGTGGTGCGTGCGCACCAGCGATCTCGCCGGGCCGCCGCTCGACCGGCTGGGCAGCGATGCGGCGACGGTGACCCCGCAGCTGCTGGCCGAACTGTTCGCGCACACCAACATGCGCGTGCATGGCTTCCTGCGCGACCAGCACCACCTCGCCGGGCTGGGCCGCATGCTGGCCAACGAGGTGTGCCACCGCGCCCGTGTGTCGCCGTTCGCGATGACGGGCAAACTCGGCGCGGAGGGCGCCGCGATCGTGGCGGAGGCCATTGCCGCGGCGATTGCCGACGGTCTCGCCTACGAGCGCACCCGCACCGATATGAGTTCATCGGCCGACCGCCCCGGGCGGGTGCACAACCGAGCGGGCCAGCCGTGCCCCGAGTGTGGCGACACGGTCCGCTCGGTGAGCTACAGCGGCTACACCGTCGCGTACTGCCCGACCTGCCAGACAGGCGGCAAGGTTCTCGCCGACAACACGACCAGTCGCTTCCTGAAGTAGCCCAGCCTCAGTCGGTGGTCCACAGCGTCAGCCGGCAGCCGCCGGTGTAGGGGTCGGCGACGCACAGCCCTTCCACGGCTGCCCCGCCCGCTTTGCGGCACACCCCCTCGGCCAGCCCGAGGTGCAGTTGGCACACCGAATCGGGGCTGCGTGCGGCCACGGGCGCGAACGGACACTTGTCGAGGACCAACTCGTGGTGCTCGCCCTCTGATTCCAGGTGGGGGTGGAAGCCGAAGCGCTCGGCCTCCCGCTCGAGTGTCGGCAGCGCCCCGCCGGGCAGAGGCACCACCGTCGCCCCGGCGCGACGGCCGACGACGCGTACCGGCTCGCCCGACGAGACGGCCTCGGCGAGCAGCGTGGCCAAGGTTTGGTACCCCTCCGCCGGTGCTGCCTCGATGGCGATGTAGCCAGTGCACGGCCGCCCGCGCCCGACGATCGGCAGGCGCTCACCACGCACCAATCCGGCCTTCACCAGCAGCGCGAGGTGGCTGCGCACCACCGTGTGGTGCACACCCACCTGCGCCGCGAGTTGGTTGGCCGTGAGCGGCTCGGCGGCCGCACGCAGGATGGCCATCATCTGCATGCGCGTGCGGCCGCTGTCAGCCGTGGCGCGACGGAGTGCACCGCCATCGCCGGCAGACTTCCGCAGTCGACCAGCCATGTCGGTGCACTCTTGCACGCCGCTTGCCAGGGGGCAAGGGCCGGTCAGTGACCGGTGAGCGCGCTGGTGTCGACGTCACCCACCGCGAAGAACCCGAGGGCGCCCTTGCTCGCGTTGGCGAACTTGTGGGTCACGAACGGGTAGAGACCGTCCTCGGCGAAGGTGAACTCGACGAAACCGCCCTGTGCGGGCTGCAGGTCGAGCACCTGTGAACCGCCGCGACTCTCGTCAGGCTGGAGCAGGTAGGCGCCTTCCTTGAACACCGTGTCGAAGATGGTGCCGACGATGTGGAACGCCGAATTCTCGCTGGGGCCGTCGTCGACCACCCACACGCGGTAGCGCTTGCCGGCCTCGACGTGGATCGGCGCGAACATGTACTGCGTCCAGTAGCCGTTGAACACCACGGCGTCCCAGTCCTCTTCGAGCATCTTGCCCAGGTCGGCGGGCTCACCCTGCGGCCCGAGGTACAACTCGCTCTGCACCATGATGAACTCTTCTTCCACCGGTGCCAGGTCCGGCGGGTCGATGATGATCGCCCCGAACATGCCGTTGCCGATGTGGTGCAGCGCGGGGGCCGTGCCGCAGTGGTACATCCAGGCACCGGCGAAGTCGGCGGTGAACTCGTACACCAACGACTCACCGGGAGCGATCGTGCGCATCTCGTCGTTCCACGCCACCTTGCTCGCGTGGAAGTCGATCGAGTGCCCCATCGTGCCCTTGTTGTTGAGCGTGATGCGGAAGGTGTCGCCCACCTTGCCGCGCAGGGTCGGGCCGGGCACGGTGCCGTTGAACGTCCACGCCAGCTGAGTCACGCCGGGGGCGACCTCCAACTCGACGTCGATCGCATCGAGGGTGATTTCGTGGAGGGTGCCGGTAGGCGCCGGGTCGAGCACCGGGTCGAAGGCTTCCCAGCCGTCGGAGGGCATGCCGGCGGCGTCGATGACGGCCGAGTCGTCGACGGCGGGTCCGGCGGCACCGGCCGACTCACCGGCGGCGGCCTCGCCACCGATGACGTGCACGGCAATCGCCATGCCGGCCTCCTTGTGGCCGGGCACTGTGCACCAGATGGTGGTGTCGGCGGTGAACGGGCCGACCTCCACCACTTCGGTCTCGCCAGTCTTCAACAGGCGAGCGCCGACATCGCCGCCCTCAACCTTCAGATCGTGGTCGAGCACGCCCTCGTTGGTGACGTTGAGCGTGATCGTCGCGCCGGCCGGCACCTCGATCATGTTCGGTTGCACGGAGATGTCGCGCAGCACGACGTCGAATGTCACCTGACCGCCATTGGAGGTGGCCGCCTCTCCGCCGGCGGACTCGCTGGCGCTGGCGCCTGCCGTCTTGTCGGGATCGTCGGCTGCTACGGCGAGCGCTACCGCGCCCATCACCAGGGCGATCACTCCGATGACGAAGGTGATCACCCACCACGTGTCACCGTGGTTTCTGCGTTCCATGGTCCGGGACTCCTTTTTGTAGGGGTATGCATTATTAAATCGGGATGACGTCGCCGACGCGCAGGGTCAAAGGTCACCGATCTCGTAACCTGAGGTCATGCCGATCCATATCCGCGCCGAAGCGTCCGACTACGCACCCGCCGTGCTGGTGCCCGGCGACCCACGGCGGGCGAAGTTCATCGCCGAGACCTTCTTCGACCCCGGAGCCAAGCTGGTGAACGAGGAGCGCGGCGCGCTCGGGTACACCGGCACCTACAAGGGCAAGCCGATCAGCGTGCAGGCCGCGGGGATGGGCTGCGCCAGCGCGGCGATCTACTACAGCGAATTGATCCAGCTGGGGGCCACCCGCCTGATCCGGGTCGGCACCGCGGGCGGGCTGGCGGAAGGGTTGCAGATGGCCGACACGGTGGTGGCGATCAGCGCCACCCCCGACGACCAGATCGTCAGCCAGATGGTGGGTGGCGACGCCCACGCACCGACGGCTTCGTTCAACCTGGTCGAACTGGCCGTTGCCGCGCTGCGGGCCAAGGGCACGCGGGTGCATGTGGGCCCGATCGTGTCGTCGGCGCTGTTCTACGACCCGCGCGAGGGCATCATGCAGCGTTGGAAGGAACGCGGCCACCTGGCGGTGGAGATGGAGGCCGCGGTGCTTTACACCCTCGGTGCCGTGCACAAGATCGAGACTCTGTGCATGGCCACGATCAGTGACCTGATCGCCAGCGAGACACAGGCCGAGCGGATCAGCGACGACGAGCTGAAGCTCGGTGTCGCGCGGATGACCGAGGCCGCGTGCGAGGTGGCCACCGCCTAGCGGGTCTAGATCAGGCCCAGTTCGCGCACTGCGTCGCGTTCTTCGGCCAGTTCGCCCACCGAGGCGTCGATCTTGCCTCGGCTGAAGTCGTTGATGTCGAGGCCCTGCACGATCGAGTAGCTGCCATCGGCGCAGGTGCAGGGGAACGACGAGATCAGCCCCTCGGGCACGCCGTAGCTGCCGTCGCTCACCACCGCCATGCTCACCCAGTCGCCCTCGGGGGTGCCCTGCGTCCACGAGCGAATGTGGTCGACAGCTGCGTTGGCCGCGGAGGCAGCCGACGACGCGCCTCGTGCCTCGATGATCGCCGCGCCGCGCTTGGCGACGGTGGGGATGTAGGTGCCTTCGTACCAGGCGTGGTCGTTCACCGCGTCATAGGCGTTCTGTGTCACGCCACCCTTGGCCACCTTGGCGTGGTACAGGTCGGGGAACTGGGTCACCGAGTGGTTGCCCCAGATGGTCATGTTGCTGACGTCGTTCACCGAGGCACCCACGCGCTGGGCCAGTTGCGTGACGGCGCGGTTGTGATCGAGGCGGGTCATCGCCGTGAAGCGGCGCGGGTCGAGCCCGTTGGCGTTCTCCTTGGCGATCAGCGCGTTGGTGTTGGCCGGGTTGCCCACCACCAGCACCTTCACGTCCTTGTTCGCGCTGCGGCCCAGGGCCGCGCCCTGCGGCTTGAAGATGCCGCCGTTGGCGCTCAGCAGGTCGCTGCGCTCCATGCCCGCCTTGCGCGGCATCGCGCCCACGAGCAGGGCGACGTCGGCGTCACCGAAGGCCACGTCGGCGTCGTCGGTGCACACGATGTCGGCGAGCAGCGGGAAGGCGCAGTCGTCGAGCTCCATCTTCACCCCGTTCAGCGCCCCGAGTGCGGGGGTGATCTCCAGCAATTGCAGGATGACGGGTGTGTCGGGGCCGAGCATCGAGCCGGAGGCGATACGAAAGAGCAGGCTGTAGCCGATCTGGCCGGCGGCACCGGTGACGGCAACACGTACGGGAGTGGTCATGGGGCCAGCGTACGACGCGTCGCCCGCAGGCCGGAAACCGACTCAGACCGTGGGTAGGCCGAGCGCGGTGAGGATCAGGTTGGTGTAGGCGATGATCGCCGCGTCGCCGCCACACGTCAGGTGCATGCCGTCGGAGCACAGGGTGAGCCCCTTGGCCGCCTCGTGCCAGTCGATGATCTGCACGTTGGCATAGGCGGTGGGCATCGCCGTGAGCAGCGCGTTGTTGTCCTCGATCCAGGCTGCGTCGCCGTTGAGCGTCATCAACCAGATCGTGCCGGCATCGGCGGGAACCTCGGCCATGATCGCGTCGAGCGCGGCCTGGTTGATCGGTGCGTTGTGCCCGACCTGGATCACCACCTGCGTGCCGCTGCCGATGTAGCCCTGGTCGCGGTACTTGATCATCGCATTCTTCGCCCCCTCCGGGCCGCGGCCCTCCTTGGCGAATGTACGGATGCCGCTGCCTTCGAGGTAGACGAAGGCACCCTCCATCACCGATTCGCCGATTGCCACGTACGGCTTGGCGGAGACGGTGGTCGAAGTCGCCCCGCCCGTGCTGTCGGTGGACTGGGTGCTCTCTGTGGGTTGGCTGTCGTCCGTCTGCTGGGTGGTCGCCGGGGTGGTGCTGGTGGGCGGGGCATCGTCGTCGTTGCCGTCGGCCGCCTGCAGCGAGCAGCGCACCTGCCCCACGCAATGCGGGTCGGCCGACACCATGCTGTAGGTCACCGTCCCGGCCAGCGCCAACAGGCTGAAGCTCATCATCACGTGCGCGCCGCTGCCGGCCAGCGCCTGGCGCACGCCGCCCAGCCGACCGGCGCGGATGGGTGTCTCCACGAAGCGGTAGCTGAGCTCGGTGAGCGGCAGCGTGATCGCCAACGCCAGCGCCAACTCGACGAGTGACATCTTGATGTCGGCCTGTTTGCGGATGAACTGGTAGATCGGCCAGTGGAACAGGTACAGGCCGTAGCTGCGGGTGCCGATCCACAGCAACACCTTGTTGCCCAGCAGGTCGCCGAAGCGGCCGCGTTGGTGGGTGGCGCCGGCGATCATCATCAGTGTCGCGAGGCCCACCACGAACAGCCCGCCGCGGTACAGCAGCGGGTTGTAGACGGTGCCTGCCTTCTCGGTGAGGTAGACGAAGGCCATCATCGCCAACACGATCGCGAGGCCCACCCCGGCGACCACGTCGGTGCGGCCGGCTTTGTTCTTGATCGGGCCACGGAGGATGGCCATCGGCCGCCAGATGGTGGCGAAGGCCGCGCCGAGCATCAGCCCGCCGGCGCGGCTGAACGAGCCGAGGTACAGCGCGTCGTTGATGTTGATCATGTGCCCGGCGATGTTCCAGTAGCCACGGGATGGGCCGCCATCGGTGCCCTGATAGATCGCCCCGCTCACGAACAGCACACCGACGGCGACGTTGATCGCCACCGCCACCATCAACAGCTTGAGGCCCAACTCGGGCAGACGCTTGTACGAACGGCGAAGCACCACGGCCATGATCAGTGGCCAGATCAGGTAGAACTGCTCCTCCACGGCC
This sequence comes from Actinomycetota bacterium, assembly GCA_963169215.1. Taxonomy (GTDB): domain Bacteria; phylum Actinomycetota; class Acidimicrobiia; order Acidimicrobiales; family Ilumatobacteraceae; genus UBA668. Next base: position 1,806 of record CAUJEE010000140.1, on the reverse strand, counting down.
AGCGACCACAGGTGTCGCAAGGGCACGAACGCCTCGCTGCTCGCGTACCCCTGGCCGACGAAGATCTGGTACCAGTTCGACACGTACAGGATTCCGGCCAGGAAGTCGCCGCGGCTCTCCTCGCGGGTGATCGTGTACGACAGGGTGATGTAGGCGGCGACGATCACGAGCACCAGGTACAGCGCCGGCAGCAGGCGGCGGAAGCGACGCAGCCAGAACTGGCGCAGGTCGATGCGCTTGCTGCGTTCGTACTCGCCGATCAGCAGCAGCGTGATCAGGTAGCCGGAGATGACGAAGAACACCTCCACGCCGAGGTAGCCGCCGGGTAGCCACGAGTGGTTTGCGTGGTAGATCATCACCGCTACGACGGCGACGGCGCGCAGGCCGTCGAGGCCGGGGAGGTAGGGCACGCGACTGATCCCCGCGGACGGGGTTCCCTGCGGAGCACTGGTCGGCCGGGCTGACATCGGGTCAACAGTATGGTGCCGCACCTATGTGAATGCGGCGCGTGACCCTCGCTACAAGCGCGGCCACAACGGCCCGGCTACAACAGCAGAGCTTTCACCTCGGTGAACTCCTCCAACCCGAAGCGCCCTGCCTCGCGCCCGAGGCCGCTCTGCTTGTACCCGCCGAAGGGGGCGGTGACATTGAACGGGCCGCCGTTCACCTCCACCTGCCCGGCGCGGATGCGGCGGGCGACGGCCTTGGCGTGCTCGGGCTCGCCCCACACGCCACCGGCGAGGCCGTAGATCGTGTCGTTGGCGATGTCGATCGCCTCCTCCTCGCTGTCGTAGGGCATGATCGACAGCACCGGCCCGAAGATCTCCTCGCGGGCGATGGTCATGTCGCGGGTGACGTTGCTGAACACCGTCGGGGCGACGAAGTAGCCGGTGTCGAGTCCTGCCGGAGTGTCGGGACCGCCGGCGATGAGGGTGGCGCCCTCCTCGATGCCCATCTTGATGAAGTTGCGTACACGGTCGCGCTGTGCAGCCGACACCAGCGGGCCGATCCGCGAGCCGTCGGCGAAGGGGTTGCCGGGGGTGAACGCGGCGGCTGTCTCGGCGGCCACCTGCTCGACCTCGGCCAGCCGCTCGCGGGGCACGATCATGCGCGTCAGCGCGGTGCAGGTCTGGCCCGAGTTGAGGTAGCACTTGCCCACCCCGTCGGCCACCGCCTTGGCGATGTCGGCGTCGGGCAGGATCACGTTGGCGCTCTTGCCGCCCAACTCGAGTGCCACCTTCTTCACGGTCGCGCTGGCCACTTCCGCGACGCGCTTGCCGGCGCGGGTGCTGCCGGTGAAGCTCACCATGTCGACGTCGGGGTGCGCGGCGATCGCCTCGCCCACCACCGGGCCGAGCCCGGTGACGAGGTTGAACACGCCTGCCGGCAGGCCGGCCTCATCGACCACCTCGGCGAGGATGAAGGCGTTGATCGGGGCGACCTCGCTCGGCTTCACCACCACCGTGTTGCCTGCCGCCAGCGCGGGGGCCACCTTCAGTGCGATCTGGTGCAACGGGTAGTTCCACGGGGTGATGCACCCCACCACGCCCACGGCCTCGCGCACCACCAGCGCGTTGCCCATCGTCTCCTCGAACTGGTAGGTGCCGAGCAACTGCGCGGCGACGGCGAAGTTGGCCTTGGGCAGACCGGCCTGGATCAGGTTGCTGAGGAAGATGGGCATGCCCACTTCCTTGGCGATGGTGGTGGCGATCTCGTCGGTGCGTGCCTCCAGCCCGGCGTGGATCTTCATCATGTAGGCCGCCCGCTCCTCCTTGGTCAGCGCGCTCCACGCGGGGAAGGACGCGC
>CAUJEE010000139.1 GCA_963169215.1 Actinomycetota bacterium | reverse complement strand
AGCCGCCCGCCGGTCGCCAGCAGGCGGATCGCCTCCAACGCCTGGGGCTGTTCGGGGGCAAGGGTGACGACGCTGACGTGCGCCGGCAAGCCCGCCAGCCAGCCGAGGTCGATCGCCGCGATGTGTTCGCGGCGGTGGGCGCCCGGAGCGCCACCGAGGAACGGCCCCTCGAGGTGCGCGCCGGCGATCGTCGGGCGCGGGCCTCGCGGGCGGGCGATCGCCGCGGCGATGCGGGCCAATGGCGCGTCGTAGGAAGCGAGCGGTGCGCTCACCAGCGTGGGACACCAAGTGGTGACCCCCTGGGCCAGCAGCAGTCGATCGAGTTGCTCCCAATCGGCCCCGTCGGCGCGCGCGACATCGATGTCGTCGATGCCGTTCACTTGCAGGTCGACCAAGCCGGGCAGCAGCAGACGCTCGGTCGATTCGTCGGTGGGCTCGATGGCGACGATCCGCCCGCCTTCCCACGTCACCAGGAAGGGCTGTTCGCGCTCGCCTCCGGTCAGCGCGAGGGAAGCGACGATCGAGGGCACGGGCCAACAATCCCACATGGCGGAGCGCGCGCCGAGTGTCCGGTGGCGGAGCGGCGGTGTTGGCTACCGTGGGCGCGTGAGCGAGCCGGGCAACACTTTGTCGGAAGCAGCGTCGAAGGCGTTGCTGCGCGCCCACGGGGTGCCGATCGCCGACGAGCGGGAGGTCGTCGACCCTGCAGCGGCCGGCGCCGCCGCGGACGAGCTCGGCTATCCGGTGGTGGCCAAGCTGTGTGGCTCGGCCATCGCGCACAAGACCGAACGCGGGCTGGTGCGTCTGCGCCTCGCCGACCGCGCCGCGGTGGAGGCCGCCGCTGCGTCGCTGCTCGCCGCGGCCACTCCGGCCGACGGAGCGGTGTCGGTGTTGGTGGCGCCGATGGTGTGCGGCAACCGCGAGCTGATCGCCGGTGTCGTGCGCGATCCGCAGTTCGGCCCCAACGTGATGCTCGGGGTCGGCGGCGTGTTGGCCGAGGCCATCGGCGACGCGGTGTTCTGCCCGGTGCCGCTGACCGCGGCCGACGCCGAGGAGATGATCGCCGCCCTTGCCACCCAGCGCCTGCTGGGTGAGTTCCGTGGCGAGGCGGCGGTCGACCGCGCTGGCTTGGCCACGGTGCTGCTCGGATTGTCGCGCCTGGCCGAGGCCCGCCCCGACTTGGCCTCGGTCGATGTCAACCCGCTGATCGTCGATGCCGCTGGCCGGGTGGTGGCCGTCGACGCGCTCGTCGAAGTCGCCGGCGACGTCCGGCAGGCCACCGCCGCCCCCCGCCGCCGCCCGACCGACGCCCAGTTCCGCGCGCTGTTCGAGCCGCGTGGAGTGCTGGTTGCTGGCGCCTCGTCACACCCCGGCAAGTTCGGGTTCGTCAGCCTGCACAACCTGCTCGCCGCGGGCTACGGGGGTGCGGTGTACGGCACCAACCTGCAGGGCGAGGAGGTGCTCGGCGTGCGCACCGTGGCCGATGTGAGTGCCCTGCCGGCAGGGACGGTCGACCTCGCCTTCGTGTGCACCCCGGCAGCGGCGAATGCAGAGCTGCTACGTGCTTGCGCGGCCAAGGGCGTGCAGGCCGCGTTCCTCACCTCCGCCGGCTATGGCGAGGCGGGGGAGGAGGGGCGCGCCGCGGAGGCTGCGCTGGTGGCCCTCGCCGACGAGTTGGGCATCCTCCTCGCCGGCCCCAACGGCCAGGGAGTGGTCAGCACGCCGGCCGCTCTGTGCGCGCAGATCGTCGCCCCTTACCCGCCTGCCGGGCGCATCGCGGTGGCCAGCCAAAGCGGCAACTTCGTCAGCAGCTTCCTCAACTACGCCCGCCAGACCGGCGTGGGCATCAGCCGCGCCGTGTCGGCCGGCAATGCCGCCGCAGTGACCCCCGCCGACTACCTCGACTGGTTCGCCGACGATCCGGCGACGGCTGTGTCACTGGCCTACGTGGAGGGCATCGCCGACGGCCGGGCGCTGCTGGCACGCTTCGCCTCCGTCGCCGCCCGCAGGCCACTGGTGGTGGTGAAAGGAGGCGCGACCGAGCTTGGGGCGCGTGCCGCGGCCAGCCACACCGGCGCGATGGCCAGCGACGACAAGGTGTTCGCGGGTGCCTGCCGCCAGGCCGGGGTCACCCGCGCGGCAACGGTGGAGGAGGCCTTCGAGGCGGCAGCCACGTTCGCCACCCAGCCCTTGCCCACCGGCCCGAACACGGTGGTGCTCACCACTGCCGGCGGCTGGGGTGTGGTCACCAGCGACGCGATCGTGCGCGACGGCCGCCTGCACCTGCTGGCCCTGCCCGACGACCTGCGCGCCCAGATCGACGGCAAGCTGCCGCCGCGCTGGAGCAAGAACAACCCGGTCGACTGTGCGGGCGGCGAGACCCGCGACACGATCCCGGAGGTGATGGAACTGATCGCCGCCCATCCGGACGTACACGCGATCGTCTACCTCGGCCTCGGCATCCAGAGCAACCAGGCGCGGATGATGCGCGAGGGGCGCTTCTATCCGGGCCACGGTCTCGACCGTATCGTGGCCTACCACGAGCGTCAGGACGAGCGCTTCGCACAGGCCGCGGCCGAGCTCAGCGAGC
>CAUJEE010000138.1 GCA_963169215.1 Actinomycetota bacterium | reverse complement strand
CGATCGGGTCGACGACGAAGTTCTTCACCGTGGTGGTGAGTTCACGACCGGCGAGGTCGTAGGTGTATTCCACTCGGGTGCCGCGGGAATCCTTCGTCGCCTCTAGATTGCCGTCCGGGTAGTACACGCGGTCGGTGGTGTTCCCCAACGCATCGGTCACCCGGTCGAGCCGCTGAGCATCGTCGTAGTGGTAGGTCGTCGTGCGCGCCGGATCCGGCGACGAGCCTCCCCCGACATCTGACGTGGTGACCGACAGCGGGTTACCCGCGTCGTCGTACACCGTGCTAACCCGCACACGATGCGGCTCACCCGTCACTGCGTTCACGATCAACGGGCCATCGGTGCGGATCACCCGCCCGGCAGCGTCGTACGCGTTGTCCTCCGTGACCGTCCAGTTGGTGTCGTCCGTGCTCGTTTCGGTGGTCAATTTGCGACCCACCGCGTCGTACGTGAACCGCGTGTACACATACCCTTGTGTCACGTTGCCGGTGCGCGACCAACGCAGATCGCCACCCTGGTCGTAGCTGAACTTGGTTTCCTGGTCCAACTCGTCGGTCACCTTCGCCAACAACCACAACGGCGGATGCACACCCGGCGCAGCGCCATAGGCCTCAGTCGAGGCATCTGTATACGTGTAGCTGGTTGTCGCGTCACCATGGCCGACCGGCAACAACGCCGTCGACTCGGTCGGCGCAGCTCGGCGCGTGACCGACTGCACATGCGTGCCATCTGATGCATAGGCGGTGGCGGTGGTGAACCCATACGGGTCGATCTCTGTAGTCACTCGGCTGAGGGTGTTGTAGGCCCACTGCCACTCCGCACCGTTCGGATCTGTGCGCATCACCATCCGCCCGAGATCGTCGTTCACATACTCAGTCGTCGCGAACGAGGCCTCTGTCGCGCCGGCAGCGATCCGTGTGGTGGTCTTGGTGAGGAAGCCGCGCTCGTCGTACTGCCACCACTGCTGCGCACCGGTCGCGCCCTGCTGGAACAACAGCCGTCGCGTCGCGTCGAAGTAGTAAGTCGTGTCCCCACCGCGCGGGGTTGTAGTGGTCACCTTGTACTTGGCGATACCCGTCGGCGTGTCTCCCAGCGGTGCCGCCACCGACTGGTCGATCGACTCGTAGTCGTAGGTCCAGGTGTCGCCCGCACCGTTGGACTGCGAGCCCACCTGGCCGTAGCCGTCGTAGGACACCGTGAACAGAACCTTCTTGTTCGTCGGCGACACATTCGGATCCAGCGCAGTGCCAGTGGTGGTCTGCGGTGACCACACCGATGTGATCTTGGGGCCGAGGTTGTCGGGGCCGTATCGGTACTCGGTGCACAGCGTGTGCACTGGGCTCTCCGGGTCGACATCGGGCGAGCAGGCATTCATCAGGCGGTCGCCGCTGTAGAGATACGTCCACACCTCACCGGGGGCGCCACTGGGCACCACCGACACCGCGTGCATGTTCACGCTCGGGCTTTGCTCCAGCGTGTAGATCAGCGCTCTACCGCTGGCCTCGTCACGAACCGTCAACGTCGACGCCGTCCACGTGAACGTAGTCGTCACCGCCGGCGCGACGGTCACCGACGGATCGAAGATCGACGCCAACTCCGCTGACGCAGGCGACCCGTTGCGGTCCTGGAAGCGGTACGTCACCCCACTCGGCAACGTGAACTCGTATCCACCACCGGCGGCCGTGAGAGCGCCGGTCGAACCCCACGAATCGTCGAAAGTGCTCCCCGACTTGCCATGGAACTGCGTGCGGCCATCGGCGAGATGCACCAACCCGTTGCCGGCAGTGTCGATCTCCACCCACATGTCGGCCGGATGCGTCCAGCCCTGCCCGAACAGACCCGTCACCCGATCGTCGCGGCTGTTGTACGTGCGGCTCGCCCCGATATCAACACCCACCGACACCGGGTCGACATCCATCGCACCGAACGTGAGGTTGCCACTGGCAAGCTCGACATTGCCCGATGGCGCACCAGCCGGGAACGTACCGAGCGTCCACTGAGTCGCACCCAGGTCCTTGTTCGGCGACGCGGACTCCAGGCCTTCGGTGTAGACCATCCCATTCAGCAGACCGTCCCACACAGTGATCTTCCAGAAGTACGTCTGCGCCCATGGCAACGACGAACTGGCCGTCCACGTCGGGGAGGCCAAGAAATTCGACTCCTCGCAATCACCACCCTCGTTCGGCTCGGTACACACCTTGAACCGATACTGCAACGGGTCACCGGCATCGTCATCGGTCGCAGCCGGCACCGTGATCGTCGGCGTCGGCGTCTCGAAGAAGCCGCCCTCACCGATCTCAGTCGCCGGAGCCAATGGGGCCGGAGAGTGGTTCTCCAGCACAAGCGTGCGCGTAGCCGAGTCGTGGTAGCCGCCCCCGTAAGGCTTGCGCACCCGCCAGTACAGCGTCGTGTTCTGCGGCAACACCGCCGCCGAGACGCTCGCTGACCCACTACCCGACGACGATTGAGTGCAATTCAACGAGAAAGCCGCATCCGTGCAAACCTGCACGAACCCGGTCAACGCATTGTCCGGTTCCGTCCAGGAAAAGGCGACACTCTGGTTGGACGCCAAGTGCTGATGGGCACCGTCCAAAGGCAACGTCGGCTGCGGCGGGCGCACATAGGTGACGCGCAACACCGGCGGCACATCCGACTCCAAAGCCTTCAACACCGTGAACCCGTGCTTCTGACCAGGCAACGAATACCCCAAACCGGCGAACATCACACCGTTGTTCGAACCCGGATTGGAATGCCAACCCTGCACCCACGACAGCACGTTCGTCGACAAATTGCCGCTCTGACTCGCGTTCACCAACTGGTAGCCAGGGTCGCTCGCAGGCTGCACGTTCCACGTCAGGCTCGGATTGCCCGGCTTCGCAGGCGACCACGGCGACGTTACCCGCCACATACCGATCTGCGACGCATACCCCGAAGGGGCCACCACCGTGCCGTCGCTCTTGTAATCACGAACCCAGATGACATCCGCCTCAAGGGTCGCAGCCGTGATCACCTGCGTATCTGCCGGCAGACTCATCGCGAAGTACATGTAGGTGCGGTACTGATGCCACACCCCCGACACCCGCGTGTAGCCGATCCGGCTCACATAGGCGTTCCAACTCGAACTCCACTGCGAATAGCTTCCTGTGGTGCCCTCGTACAACACATTCGGGTTCTGATACCACACCCACCCATCACGATTCACCGTCGGCGAACCAGTCAGCACCAACTGCGGATCGACCACTACCGGATACACACGAGCCGGGTCCGACATCCACGACCAGTCCGGCACCAACTCCACCACCCACGAGCCACCATCACGCACCAACCGCGTCTCCACCGGCACACGATTCAACTCCTCCGGCTGCGCAGTGTTCGAGTCCCACGCCGTGCCCTCCGGGATCACAAACACCACCCGACCGGAGCTGTCGACCAACTCCACCGACCCCGCCTCACCCACACGCGGGACCAAGCCGGTCGACGACAACCGGAACCGGAACACCGGAGGCGTCGCCGGACGAGCCGCCAACACCAACTCCTCCTTCACCCCCTGGAACACCGCATGTTCCAACAGGTCGACACCCGGCAGGATCCCCGGATAGCGCACCCCAGTCTCCGTCGGCACCGCATCCACATCTGCACCGCCCTCCAAAGCAAACCCCACAGAGCGCCACCCGCTACGAACCTCCACCAAACGCTCCGCATCACCCTCAGCCGCAAACGAGGTATCGACCTTCGCGTCCGGCACCTCCAAGCGATCACCATCAGCAACCGGCTGAGGATCGAACTGAGTCCACTCGCCATCCTCGTCACGAAACACCGACGGCCCAGGAAAGATCTCCTTCGTGAACGACCCATCCGGGTTCTGATACGTCAACGACGACGAAGTACCCGACACCACCTCCGACTCACCCTCAACAAAGCCCACAGGCACATCGACCGCCGGCACCGACGTCACCCCAGGCAAGTCACTCGCTGGCGCACCAGCCAAGTCCGCCAGAACCTCGAGCTGCGGCACCCGTCCCACCGACACGTCCTGCCCATCATCCACCGGCTCAGGAGCAACACCCTGCTCCGCGCCGGGCTCACCCGCCTCCAACAACCCCTCCGCCGCGGCCAACGCATCGGCACGCAACGCCTCCGTCAACGCGGGATCCACCCCCACGTACCCCGGCAACTGCGCACGCGCGACCGCAACCGACAACGGCTCGGCAGCCACAACCACCACCGACAACACCGCCACCGACAACAACCCGCCGACACCACGACGACCAACACCAACACGTGAACCCACCACTTCACCTCACAATGAACGCCGACATCTGCTGGTCCGAACGCCGGAACCCTACAACACACTCAGAGCCGCAGGGCAAGTACCCCCTCCACACTCGACACCGGCGACCACGCCGCGTCACAGCAACACGCCCAACAACGCGGCTGCGTCGTGCACGCCTTGGCCGGCGGCAACCGCCTCGTCGATCAGCGCCAGCGCGGCCGGGGTGTCGAGATCTTCATCCAGCGCGGCGCGCACGTCGCCCACCACGCCGTCATCCCACTTTGGGGCGGCGAGCCAGGCCTGCAGGCGGGCCTCGTTGCGCGGCATCAACGTGTCGTCCCACTCCCACTCGCGGCGGTAGTGGTGTTCGATGATGCCCAGCCGAATCGCACGCGGGTCCCACTGCTTGCGCAGCGCATCGACGAACACCAGGTTGCCACGGCTCTTCGACATCTTGTGGCCGTCCATGAACACCATCGCCACGTGCATCCAGTGCTTCACGAAAGGCTCACCGGTGGCAGCCTCGCTCTGCGCCCGCTCGCACTCGTGGTGCGGGAAGATCAGGTCGCTGCCACCACCGTGCAGATCGATGGTGGTGCCCAACTCGCGCAGGGCCAGCGCGCTGCACTCGATGTGCCAGCCAGGCCGACCTGGCCCCCACATCGTGTCCCAACTGGGCTCGTCGGGCAGCGAGGGATGCCACAGCACGAAGTCGAGCGGATGGCGCTTGTTGGGGTCGTCGACGTTGCCGCCCCGCTCGCGGGCGAACTCGATCATCTGCTCGTGCGTGTAGTTGCTCACCGAGCCGAAGGAGGGGAACCTCTCCACGTCGAAGTACACGGCGCCGCCGGCCTCGTAGGCGAAGCCGCGCTCGAGCACCATGCCGATGAACCCGCGGATGTCGGCGATTGCACTGGAGGCACGCGGCGTGCTCGCCACCGGCAGCGCATTGAGCGCCTCCAGGTCGCGCTCGAAGCGGGCCTCCTCCCCCGCCGCCAGATCGAGGTAGTGCACCCCCAACTCGCGCGCCTTGGCGAACAGCGGGTCGTCGACGTCGGTGACATTGCGCACACACTTCACCGTGTGCCCCTTGTCGATCAGCCTGCGCTGCAGCACGTCGTAGGCGATGAACGTGGCCGCGTGCCCCAGATGAGTGGCGTCGTAGGGGGTGATGCCGCAGGTGTACATCAGCACCTGCTCGCCCGGCTCGAAGGGCACCACCGCCCGGCGGGCGGTGTCGTACAGACGCATCGTCACGCCGGCGACGCTACCGCCTCCGACGGCGCCGCCGCCGGGCTCGACGGACGCTTGTCGCGCGGGTCGCCCTTGATGCCGGTGAGCTTGGGCGCCACCCGCGTCTTGTAACGCACGTTGAGCTGCAACATCACCGCGGTGAAGGCCTCGATCGCCGTCGCGTTCGACAGCTCCCCCGCGTCGAGCGGGCGGCAGCCGGGGATCTTGGCGATGATCTCGCTCATCGTCTTCACCGCCGAGGCGTCGTCGCCGCAGATCAGCACGTCGCTGTCGATCGGCTCGCCGATGTGCCCCAGTTCGGTCGCCGGCAGGTGGTGAAAGGCGGCCACCACCCGGCAGCGGGGCACCGCCGCCTGCACGTGCGCAGCCACACTGCCACGGGGTGGCACCAGCGGCTGGAACTCCTTGCCCACCCGCACCAGCGCGTTGGCCATGCTCACCACGATCTTGCCGGCGAGCAACTCCGCCTGCTCCTGGGCGGTGGTGGCTGCCGAATCCCACGGGGTGGCGATCACCACCAGGTCGCAGCTCGCCGCGGCCGAGTTGTCGCCGCAGTCGAGGCGCCCCAACAGCGTCGGCCAGCGCTCGATCTGTGCATCGCGGGCCTCCATCGCCCGATACTTCGAGCGCGAGCCGATGACCACCTCGTAACCGATCGAGGCCAGCCGGGCCGCGAGCGCGCTGCCCGCCGGGCCGGTGCCACCAAGAATGCCGATACGCATTCACTCAGCCTTACACATCGCCCCCGGCGATGACCAGACGCCGGCATCGGCGGCGGGTTACGCTCCCCGGCATGGGTTTGCTCGACGGCAAGAAGATCGTCATCACCGGCGTGCTCACCGATGCCTCCCTCGCCTACGGCGTGGCCGCACTGGCTCAGCAGGAGGGCGCCGACATCGTGCTCACCGGCGCCGGGCGGGCGCTGAGCCTCACCCAGCGCACCGGACGCAAGCTGCCCACCCCGGTCGACGTGTTCGAGCTCGACGTCACCGCGCCCGCACACCTGGTGGCAGTGCGCGACGCGCTGGCGGCCAAGTGGGGCCGCGTCGATGGCGTGCTGCACAGCATCGGCTTCGCCCCCGAGGCCTGCCTCGGTGAAGACTTCCTGGCCCCGCAGTGGGACGACGTCGCCGTCGCCCTGCACGTGAGCGCCTACTCGCTCAAGGCGCTGGCCGAGGCCTTCGCCCCGCTGATGCCAGCCGGTGGCGCGTTCGTCGGTCTCGACTTCGACAACACCGTCGCCTGGCCGGCCTACAACTGGATGGGCGTGGCCAAGTCGGCGCTGGAGAGCGTTAGCCGCTACCTGGCCCGCGAACTCGGTCCACGGGGCATCCGCAGCAACCTGGTGGCCGCCGGGCCGGTGAAGACCGTCGCCGCCAAGAGCATCCCCGGGTTCAAGAAGTTCGAGGACGTGTGGGACGACCGCGCCCCCCTCGGCTGGGACGTCACCGACTCGAGCGCAGTGGCCAAGGCCTGCGTCGCCCTGTTGTCCGACTGGTTCCCGTCCACCACCGGCGAGATCATCCATGTCGACGGCGGCTACCACGCCGTCGGCGCCTGACGAAAGGAAGCACGATGAAACGACTGCTCACCGCTGCCCTGGCAGCCACCACCCTGTTCACCCTCGCCGCCTGTGGCGACGACGACGACAAGTCGAGCCTGCCCGGCGCGGTCGACGATGCCACCGGCGACACCGTCGACGTCGGGGGTGCGGTCACTGTGCCCAACCTGCCCGGGATCGAGGAGAGCTGTCTCGCACTGATCCAGGCGATGGGGGCCGCGGGCGCTGCGGCCGGCGGGCAGGGTGACGCCGCCGAATGGTCGGCGACGATGAGCGCCCTGGCGGCGAGCGTGCCCGACGACCTGCAAGACGATGTCGAGACCTTCAGCGAGGCCTACGCCTCGTTCCTCGCAGTGATCGCGCAACACGAGGGCGAGGCCAACGTGATGGCCAACGCCGACGTGATGACCGCGCTGGCGCTGATCTCCACCCCCGAGGTGCAGGATGCGGCGAACAACATCAGCGAGTACATGGACGCCACCTGCCCCAACGGCTGACCCGCGCTCACCACCCCGCAAGTTGGCGTTGAGGCCGGGGCCCGGCCCGACCCAGCGCCGACTTGACCTGGCGCCCGCACAAGTTGGCGTTGAGGCCGGGGCACAGCCCGACCCAGCGCCGACTTGCGGGTCACCAGTGGTGGTGGTGGATGACGTCGGCGGGCGGGCGACGGCGGCGGGTGACGGGCGAGCCGCTCGGCCCGTCGTCGGCCGCCCTGTGGCCCAACGCCACTGCCCCCACCTGCAGCACATGGGCGGGCACGCCGAGCGTGTCGAGCAACTGGCGGGCGTTGCGGAAGATGCCGAAGTAGAGCGCCCCCAAGCCGCGCTCGTCGGCCAGCAGCAGCAGGTTCTGCACCGCCATGGCCGTGTCGGTGAGCCAGAACGGCACCTCCCAATTGGCCGCCACCTCCAGGCCGTGCCCGGCCTTGTCGCGCTCGGTGAAGCGCGCCGTGTAGGCACTCGGGTCGGCCAACGGCAGCACGATCAGCGGCGCGGCGAGCACCCCTGGCTGGCGCTTCGAGAACCACTCGCCGGCACCGGTGAGCTCCCAGAACTGGCGCAGCGATTCGCCCTCCAGGGTGAGGAAGTGCGCGCCCTGGCTGAACCCGGCCGACGGCGCGCGGCGGGCCAGGTCGAGCAGTTCGTCGACCAGTTCCGTGGCCAGCGGCGCGGGATCGAAGCGGCGTGTCATCCGCCGCCGCCGGACGGCGGCCGCTACCGGCAAGCCACGCGTTGCGTTCAGCGGGCGCCCAACTTCACCAGGTCTTCGGCCATCACCCAGCCGTGCACGATCAACGCCCCACCCTGCTTGGGGAGGGCGGAGAACAGCGCCGCCACCTGCGGCTTGATCTTGTCGGCCTTCAGCGACTGGTGGTCGAGGAACCCACTGTGGCCGTTGTTCTTCACCACGAACGACTGCTCGTCGTAGTGATTGTCGACCCCGAAGCGGCGGGCCAGGCGGCGGCCCCAGGCGCGCTCTTCGCCCACCGCCCGGTGCCCCGGCCGTGGGATCAGCTCGTCGACCTGCTTGAACGCCTCCAGGCCCTCGGCGCTGGCGAACCGCGACCCCACAACCACGTCCTCGTCGGGGAAGGCCATCAACGCCCGGTGATAGGCCTCGCCCATCAGCCCCTTCAGCACCTGGTCGCGCCTCGACGTTCGCTTCACGCTGATCAGCCCGAGCAGCACACATGGGGTGCCGCCGATGCGCTCGAGCGTGGCGAAGGCGAAGCCGTGCAGCTTCTCGCCGTCGCGCGCGGTGGTGCTGAGCACCCAGGCTTCCTTGGCCTTCGACAGCGCCCCGATGTCGAACGCACCTCCCATCGACGCCATCTCGTCGAGATCGGCGTCGTTGAGGGCTGCGCAGTCCCTGGTTTCCACCTGGATTGCCATTGCCCTGAAGCTCCTGTCGGATAATCCGTTCCCCCGGGACAAGCCCGAGCCCTTGACCTGAGGCTTCTATTCTGCCACCAAATCGGCCGATTTCCTGCCCCGCGGGGTGGAGAACCGCCGCTACAGCATCACTGCGTCGTGCCCGAGGGCCATGCGCAGCTCGCCCACCACCCGGTCGAGGTCGACACGGAATTCGTCTGCCAGGCGCAGCACCTTGCCCTGCCCGATGTGCAGGTACACCGGCGAGTCGCCGGGATGCTCACGCAGGATCTTCTTGATCTGGGCGATCTTCAGCTCGTTCAATGAGGTGGCCGGCACCCGCAGACGCAGCGGCGCGGCCTGACCCGCGTCGAGCCCCTCGAGGATCTGCAGGTCTTGCACCATGAACGCGACACGTGCCTCGTCGCGCTTGTCGAGGCGGCCGCGCACGGTGACGATCGCGTCGTCGACCAGCTTGTGGCCGTGCTCGGTGAGCGTGCGGGGAAACACGGTGCACTCGATCGACGCATCGAGGTCTTCGAGCACGAACACCGCCATCTGGTCACCCTTCTTGGTGAACTTGCGGGCCAGGTTGGTGATCACCCCGCCAAGCTGCAACGTTGCGCCGTCGTCGCGCTCGATCGCCTCGGCAATGCCGCACTCGACCTTGCGCCGCAGGGCGGCCTCGACACCCAGCAGCGGATGGTCGGAGATGTACAGACCGAGCATCTCCTTCTCGAACCGCAGGCGGTCGCTCTTGTCGAACTCCTGCTCGGGCAAGGTGATGCGCTCGTCGAAGCCGCCGTGGTCGTCGCCACCATCGCCGAACAGGCTCATCACCCCCTGGTCGCGCTCGCGGCGGCGCACGAGGGTGGCATCGATGATCTGCTCGAACACCATCAACAACCCTTTACGTGGATGACCCAGCGTGTCGAACGCGCCCGCCTTGATCAGCGACTCGACCGTGCGCTTGTTGAGCACCGGCTCGGGGGCACGCTCGGCGAAGTCGTGGAACGACCGATAGGGACCGTTGAGCTCGCGTTCGGCCAGCAGCGCGTTCACCATGCCGCTGCCCACGTTGCGCACCGCGGAAAGTCCGTAAGCGATCGCCCCCGGACTGCCGATGGCCAGCGCAACGCCCGACGGCACCTGGTCGGCCGGCACCGCCGCAAAGTCGTGCACCGAACGGTTGATGTCGGGTGTGAGCACCTTGATGCCCGTCGCCCGGCAGTCGCTGAGGTACGAACCGGCCTTGTCGAGGTTGCTCTTCACCGAGGTGAGCAGACAGGCCATGTACTCGACCGGATGGTGGGCCTTCAGGTACGCGGTCTGGTACGCGATCAACCCATAGCCGTAGGCATGACTCTTGTTGAACGCATAGTCGGCGAACGGCTCGATGATGTCGAACAAGCGCTTGCCCAGATCGCGCCCGTAGCCGGTGCGCTCGCAACCTTCCTCGAACTGGGCGCGCGCGGCAGCCATCACCTCGCGGCTCTTCTTGCCCATCGCCTTGCGCAGGTTGTCGGCCTCGGCCAGCGTGTACCCGGCGAACTTCTGCGCGACGCGCATCACGCTCTCCTGGTAGATCATCAACCCGTACGTGTCGCCCAGCAGCGGCTCGGCGTCGGCGTGGAAGAACTGCACCGGTTGCCGCCCGTTCTTGCGGTCGGCGTAGTCGTAGTGCATGTTCACGCCCATCGGTCCCGGCCGGTAGAGCGCGACGAGAGCGGCGATGTCGGCGAACGACGTGGGCACCAGTGAGCGCATCAGTGAGCGCATCGGAGGCGATTCGAGCTGGAACACGCCCATCGTGTCGCCGCGCTGCAACAACTGGAAGACCTTGTGGTCGTCGAGCGGCACCGCGTCGATGTCGAATGTCGGGTCGCTCGTGTTGCGCACCATCTGCACCGTGTCGGTGATGACGTCGAGGTTGCGCAGGCCGAGGAAGTCCATCTTCAACAGCCCGAGCTCCTCGACCCCGTGCATCTCGTACTGGGTGACGATCGGCGCGTCGTCCACCCGCCCGCCCGACTCGGGCTTGCGCTGGATGGGCAGGTAGGTGGTGAGCGGGTCTTTGGTGATCACCACCGCCGCGGCGTGAATGCCATCGCTGCGCTTGAGCCCTTCGAGGCCGCGCGCCACCTGCACCACCCGCTTCACGTCGGGATCGTTGTCCATCATCGCCCGCAATTCAGCCGCGGCCTTGTAGCCGTCGGCGTAATCGGGGTTGTGCTCGAGGCAGTACCGCAGCGGCGTGTCGCGCCCCATCACCAACGGTGGCATCGCCTTCGCGATCTTGTCGCCGACGCCGTACGGGTAACCCAGCACACGCGCCGCGTCGCGCACCGCGTTGCGCGCCTTGATCGTGCCGAAGGTGATGATCTGTGCGACGTGATCGCGGCCGTAGGTGTCGGCCGCGTACTGGATCAGCTCGTCGCGGTAACGCGAATCGAAGTCCATGTCGATGTCGGGCATCGAGACGCGCGCCGGGTTTAGGAAGCGTTCGAACAGCAGGTCGTACTTGATCGGGTCGAGGTCGGTGATGCGCAGGCAGTAGGCGACCGCGCAGCCCGCGGCCGAACCGCGCCCAGGCCCCACACGGATGCCCCGCTGGCGAGCGTGGGCGATGAGGTCGCCGACGATGAGGAAGTACGACGAGAAGCCCATCGACTCGATCACCAGCAGCTCTTCGTCGAGCCGCATCCGCGCCGCCAACGGCGGGTCGTCGCCCCAACGCTCACGGGCACCGGCGAGGGTGAGTTCGCGCAGGTATTGGGCGTCGGTGCTGCCAGCAGGCGTCTTGGGGAAGGCAGGCAGCAGCGGCTTGCCGAACTCGATCTGCACCTCTGCCCGCTCGGCGATCCACAACGTGTTGTCGCACGCCTCGGGCACGTCGCGGAACAGGTAGCGCATCTCGGCTGCGCTCTTCAGGTAGTGCTCGGCGCCATCGAACTTGAGGCGCTTGGGATCGTTCAGCATCGCCCCGGTCTGCACGCACAGCAGCGCGTCGTGGGCCTCGTGGTCTTCGCGGTGCACGTAATGCGAGTCGTTGGTGGCCAGCAGCGGGGCACCGATCTTCTTCGCGATGTCGAGCAGCTTGGGGTTGGTCTCGCGCTGGCTGGGCAGGCCGTGGTCCTGCAACTCGACGAACAGGTTGTCGCGCCCGAAGATGTCCTGCAGCCGCGCCGCTTTCTGCAGCGCGCCCTTGTCGTCGCCCTGCAACAGGGCCTGCAACACATGCCCACCGAGGCAGCCGGTGGTTGCGATCAAGCCGTGGTGGTGGCGGTCGAGCAGCTCCCAGTCCATCCGCGGCTTGTAGTAGTAGCCCTCGAGGAACGCGAGGCTGGCCAGCTGGATCAGGTTGCGGTAGCCGTGGTTGTTCTCGGCCAGCAGGGTGAGGTGGTAGTAGAGCTTGCGCCCGCCCTCGGTGTCGCCGCCCGAGTCGTCGATGCGCCCCCGCCGTGCCGGCCGCTCGTGACGGCTGTCGTAGGCCAGATAGGCCTCGGTGCCGATCACCGGCTTGATGCCCTGGTTGGTGCACTCCTTGAAGAACTCGAGCGTGCCGTACATGTTGCCGTGGTCGGTCATCCCCAGCGCCGGCTGCCCGTCCTGCACCGCCTTGGCGACCAGCTCGTCGAGGCGCGCCGCGCCGTCGAGCATCGAGAACTCGGTGTGCACATGCAGGTGGGTGAACGAGTCGCCCAACGGGCTCAGCCTCCTTCCAGGGCTTCCAGGGCTTCCAGGGCTTCGAGGGCCACCAGGGCCAGTACAGCCGAATCACACGGCTGTGATTCGCCGACCCTAGCCGCGATTCGCATCACTCGAAAGGGCCTGCCGCGCACCGGGGTCGGCGGACGAAGCGAAGCGGCTAGAGGTAGGTGCCGGGGCGGTCGCCGGGCTCGGGGCGGCCCTGGGGCATCATCCCCGGCGGCAGCTGGCGCATCTGCTCGAGCTGCTGGCGGGCGGCGATCTGCTGGGCGAAGAGAGTGGCCTGGATGCCGTGGAAGAGCCCCTCGAGCCAGCCGACGAGCTGCGCCTTGGCCACCCTCAGCTCGCTCTCGGAGGGCACCTCGCCCTCCTTGAACGGCAGGGTGAGCATGTGCAGTTCGTCCTGCAGGTCGGGAGACAATGCCTGGCTGAGCTCGACGATCGAGCGCTCGTAGATCTCCGCCAGCCGCTCGCGGCTGGGAGCGTCGAGCGTCTGCCCGCGCACCTCCTCCAGCAGCTGCTTCACCATCGACCCGATGCGCATCACCTTGGCCGGTTCGGTGACGGTCTCGTTGGGCACCTGCTCCGCCTCCGCCGGCGGTACCCCGTCCACCAAATCGCCGTGCTCGACCTGCTGCTCGCTCATGCCCTCATCCTAGGCAGCCCGGCGCTCAGCCGCTCCCTGCCGCCAGCAGCGGCACCAACATCTCGTCGGCGGTGAGCGATCCGTGCCGGCAGATCAACGGCGAGCTGCCCGAATCGTCGGGATCGTGAAACGCGAGCGGGGCGAACGGCACCAACGCGACGTCGCCATAGCGTGACGCAACGGGTGGGCTCACCACCGCGCCGAACCACTGCTCACCGATCAACTCGTCGCGGGTCAGCACCCACGCCACATCGCGGTAGTGCTGTAGCGCAGCAGCGCGCAGGTCGGCGACGGCTCCGTGGCGGGCGTGCAACCAGCGAAAGCGGCCCTCCCCGCTCTGCGCCCGCACCATGGCCAGTACCTCCGGGTGAGGCGTGACCAGGCGCTCACCAACCTGCACCTGCCCGTGGTCGGCGGTCACCACCAGCACCGCCCCCGGCGGCAACTGCTCGATCAGCGCCGCGACCAACGAGTCGACGGCCCGTAGTTCGGCGTCGTAGAACGGCCCGAAACCACGCTCGTGGGCGATCTTGTCGATGCCGTCGTAGTAGGCGTAGACGAACCTCTCACCGCGTGCGAGCAACTCGCCGACCACCACCGGCAGGCTCGACACGAGGCGATAGCCCATCGGCCGGGTGCCACGCAGATGCGCCTCGCTGAACGCCGAAGCCTCCAGTTGGGCGCGGCCCACCACCGGCACCCGCTCACCGAGGAACGGGGCGAAGGGCTGCATCGCCCGAGGGTCGACGCGTCGGCGAGCATCGCTGCCGGCGATCTGCCAGCGCAACACGTTGAGCACTTCCCCACCGATGTCGACGCGGTAGCCCACCAAGCCGTGCTCGCCGGGGGTGAGGCCGGTGGCGATCGAAGCCAGCGCGGTGGCCGTGGTGGAAGGGGCGACGGTGGTGATCGGACCGCCGTCCATGCTCGCCAGGGTGGGGGCGATCGCCGCCCGGTCGCGCAGTTGGTTCCAGCCCAACCCGTCGATCACCAGCAGCACCACCTGCCCGGCCACCTGCACGTCGGCCGGGATCCACCCCGGCCATGGCGCAGATCGCGGCCCCAACAGCGCGGGCACGATGCCGCGCACGTTGGCACCTGTGTAGGCCGGGCGCACGGGGTCGTTGGCGGCGTTCATGTGGATCGACAGTCCACCACGCAAGCCGCGCCGGCGCCACCCAGCGGCGCCACCCGCCTGGTCGTCGCTCTCGGCGGACCACCGCCTACGATGACCATGTGCGTGTGTCGAGCAAAGGTGACTATGCCTGTCGGGCGCTGCTGTCGTTGGCACTGCACCCCGACGAGCCCGGGCCTACATCGGTGCGCGACATCGCCGAACGCACAGCGATCCCGCAGCCCTATCTCGAGCAGATCCTGCTCGCGCTGAAGGGTGCCGGGCTGGTGCGTTCCAAACGGGGCGTCGGGGGCGGCTACGTGCTCGCCCGCTCCCCCGCCGAGATCCGCATCAGCGAGATCCTCAGCGCGGTAGACGGGCCGATCAGCCTCGGCGACTTCGGCGAGCCCCATCAGGACGGAGCTTGCGACCACGAGGGTCAGTGTGTGCTGCTCTCGATCTGGAAGTCGGCCGGCGAACAGATGAGGCGGCTGATGGACGAGTTCACCCTGCAATCCGTGGCCGACGCAGCCCTCGGCCGCGCCCCCTACCCCGAAGCGCGGCTCGACTTCGTCATCTGACATCCAGGGGCGCATCCGGCCGCGCTGCTGGGTCGTCACCCCTCTGCTTCGATGCCTGTCCCGCCGTCGCCGAGCAGCGACTCGACGGCGAGCAGATCGGCGGGCAACGCGCTCTCGAACTGCATCTCCTGGCCAGTGCGCGGATGGCACAGCTCGAGGCGGGCCGCGTGGAGGAACGGGCGGGGGCAGTCGAGCGCGACGCGCACGCCGCCGTAGGGGGCATCGCCCACCACCGGGTGTCCGATAGCGGCGAAGTGCACGCGGATCTGATGCGTGCGCCCGGTCTCCAGGCGGCACTCCAGGCTCGACGTCGGTGACGGTGTGCGATGGGTGGCCAGTACCCGAAAGCGCGTGCGCGCCGGCTTGCCGTCGACCACCACCGCCATGCGCAGCGGGTCGCGGTGATCGCGTCCGATCGGCGCGTCGATAACCCCGACGGTGTTGTCGACATGACCCCACACCAGGGCGCGGTAGATGCGGCCGACGTCGTGCGCCGCCAGCATCTCCACCAGCCGCTCGTAGGCATCCTGGGTGCGGGCCGCCACCATCAGCCCGGAGGTGCCGGCATCGAGGCGGTGCACGATGCCCGGGCGGTGCGCCTCGCCCACATCGACCAGCTCGGGATAGCGCGCCAGCAGCCCGTTCACCAACGTGCCGGTGGGGTTGCCGGCACCGGGGTGCACCACCAGCCCGGCCGGCTTGTCGACCACGATCACTTGCTCGTCGTCGTACAGCACGGTGAAAGCAACTCCCGCGTCGGGTTGCGGCAGTTCGGCGGCGGGCAGCATCTCGATGTCGATCTGCACCACCTGCCCGGCGCGCACGCGCTGTTTGCCAGAGGTGCTCACCTCGCCGTCGACGCTCGCTCCGCCGGCCAGCACCAACGCAGCTGCGTCGGCGCGGCTGCACTCGGTGATCAGCGACACCAGCCGATCGAGTCGCTCACCGGCGAGCGCGGCCGGGATCTGTTCCTCGATCAACCCGGCGCCGCCTGTGAGCGATGGGCGAACAACGACCACACGATGAACAGCCCACCCCCGACATTGACGGCGATGTCGGCCACGTTGAAGATCGCGAACCATTGAAAGTCGATGAAGTCGACCACCCGCCCGTGCAACCAGCCATCGCCGCGGAATAGACGATCGATGAGGTTCCCCAACGCCCCACCGATCACCAACCCGGCGGCGATGTCGACGATGCGGCTGGCCGAGTGGCGCACGGAAGTGGCAATCACGATCACGACGACCACCGCCGCCAGCCCGATGATCGGTCCCAGGCCCTGGCCTTTGGAGAAGGCCATGCCGCTGTTGAACGACAGGTTCCACTGCAGCGTCCACACCACGTGTCGTGGCCTACCGTCGGCCAGCGTGCGCAACGCCCAGTCCTTGCTCAATTGATCGAGCAGCACCACCGCCACAGCCAGCGGCACGGTACGCGCCCACAGGCCGGATCGATGCCGGGGCTCGGCGGCGGCAACCTCGCGCGGCGGGGTGTCGCCGTCGGCGGTCATCGGCGACCGATCCCGCCCACCTTCTCCTCGACGAGGACGGTGGCCCACGGGAGGGCCTCCAGCCGCTCACGCGGGATCGGGCGCCCGGACTCGACGGAGTAGCCGTAGCTGCCGTCGGTCAGCCGCGCGAGAGCGGCGTCGATGTCGGCAATCGTCTGGCGGGCCTGGGCGCTGATCGCCAGGTCGCGCTCGCGCTCGACCACCATCGTGTCGCCCTCACCACCCTCGTCGTCGAACTGCACATCGCCCATCTCGTGCTCCTCCACCAGTTGCAGCGCCTCCTCTTCCAGGCTCTCGGCCTGGCCGGTGAGGATCGCCCGCTCCTCGAGCAGCAGCGCCCGCTGGGCGGTGAGAAAGCGTGCGTCGAAGTCCTTGGTGTAGGCGATGCCATCCTTGGTGACGCCCTTCACCGGCACCCGCTCGGGCCCGGCCGGCTTCTTCTTGACCGGCGGCTTGCCCTTGCCGGGAGCGACCTTCTTGACCGGGGCCACCTTCTTCGCCGGTGCCACCTTCTTCGCCGGTGCCACCTTCTTCGCCGGTGCCACCTTCTTCTTCGCCGGGGCCGCCTTCTTCGCCGGTGCAGCCTTCTTCTTCGCCGCGGCAGCCTTCTTCGCCGGTGCAGCCTTCTTCTTCACCGGGGCCGCCTTCTTCGCCGGTGCAGCCTTCTTCTTCGCCGCGGCAGCCTTCTTCGCCGGTGCAGCCTTCTTCTTCGCCGGGGCCGCCTTCTTCGCCGGTGCAGCCTTCTTCTTCGCGGGGGCAGTCTTCTTCGCGGAAGCCATGTGCCGGTCCTCTCGTTGCTCGCCGTCGATGTAAGGCCGAGATGTTACCGCCCACGCGTGTCGACGCCGCCGATGACCGCGTGCAACCTGGCTTGCGCCGCCGCGAGTGGCAGGCGCACCAGCACCTGCTTGGAGCGTGCTGCCTCACCGGCCACCAGCTCCAACTCACGCGGCTTCACACCCAGCGCGTCGGCGAGCACTGCCAACAGTTCGGCGTTGGCCCGGCCGTCGACCGGCGGGCTGCACACGCGAACCTTCAGCTCGTCGCCCACCACTCCGACGATCGAAGCCCGCGAAGCTCCCGGCTGGGCGCGCACGGCGACGACCGCACCCTCGGGGTGGGCCCGCAGCGGGCCGCTCAACCGGCCACACCTGCGGCGGCCGCGACCCCGATGTGGATCTGCTCACCGTCGAGTTCGGCGTTTGGCTCTGCCGCCCCCCAGGCCAGCGAGGTGGCCAGCGTCGCCTCGGTGAGCAGGTGCTGGAACGCCACCACCTGCCGACGCACCGCCTCGGGAACACCCAGCGTGAGCGCGATGCGATCGCTCACCTGCAGCCCGGCGTCGCGGCGCGCCTGCTGCACCAGACGGATCAGGTCGCGGGTGATGCCCTCTGCCTCGAGCTCGGGGGTGACCGCGGTGTCGAGCACCACCACCCCGTCTGCCGCCGACAGCGGGGTGCTCGCCCCGCCTCCTTCCACCACCAGCCGCAGCGTGTATTCGCCCTCCAGCAGCTCGACCCCACCGGCCACCACCCCACCCGGAGTGGCCCGCCAGTCGCCGGCCTTCACTGCCTTGATCACTTGCTGCACCTGCGCGCCGAGGCGCGGGCCGAGCTTGCCCGGTACCACCTGCAATTCGTGGCTGGCAACGGCGGCGACATCGTCGGAGAGCACCACCTGCTTGACGTTCACCTCGTCTGCGATCAGCTCGGTGAAAGGAGCCAGGCGCGACGACGCGGCGACGGCCACGTGCAGCGACCCCAGCGGCAGCCGCACGCGCAGCTTCTGCTCCTTGCGTACTCGCAGTGTGCTGCTGCACACGTCGCGGGCCAGGTCCATGCTTTCCACCAGCGCCGGGTCGCAAGGCACAGCCGCCGCATCGGGCCAGTCGGCGAGGTGCACGCTGCGCTCGCCGGTGAGCCCGCGATAGACGGCCTCGGTGGTGAGCGGCAACAGCGGTGCCAGCACTCGGCACAGCAGCGAGAGCACGGTGTGGAGCGTGTCGATCGCGTCCTGGTCACCGGCCCAGAAGCGGTCGCGGCTGCGGCGCACGTACCAGTTGGTGAGTGCATCGAGGAACGAACGCACTGCGCCACACGCGCCGAACAGGTCGTAGTCGTCCATCTCGCCGGTCATCTCCTGCACCAAGTCGTGCGTCTTGGCGAGGATGTAGCGGTCGAGCACGTCGCCGCTGTCGGTGCGCCACGACCCGGAGCGGCCGGCTGCATTGGCGTAGAGCGAGAGGAAGTACCACGAGTTCCAGATCGGCAGGATGATCTGGCGTACCGTGTCGCGGATGCCGTCCTCGGTGACCATCAGGTCGGTGCCACGCAGGATCGGCGAACTGAGCAGATACCACCGCATCGCGTCGCTGCCGTAGGTGTCGAACACCATCATCGGGTCGGGGTAGTTCTGCAGGCTCTTCGACATCTTCTGCCCGTCGTCGCCGAGCACGATGCCGTGGCTCACACAGGTGTTGAAGCTCGGCTTGTCGAACAGAGCCGTCGCCAGCACGTGCAGGGTGTAGAACCAGCCGCGCGTCTGGCCGATGTACTCGACGATGAAGTCGCCCGGGTAGTGACCCTCGAACCACTCGCGGTTCTCGAACGGGTAGTGCACCTGGGCAAAGGGCATACTGCCGCTCTCGAACCAGCAGTCGAGCACTTCCGGCACACGGCGCATCATCGACTTGCCGCTCGGGTCGTCGGGGTTGGGCCGCACCAGATCGTCGATGAACGGCCGATGCAGATCGCCGACCGTCACCCCGAAGTCGCGCTCGAGCTCGGAGATGCTGCCGTACACGTCGATGCGCGGGTACTCGGGATCGTCGCTACGCCACACAGGGATCGGCGAGCCCCAGAACCGGTTGCGGCTGATCGACCAGTCGCGGGCGTTGGCCAGCCACTTGCCGAAGCTGCCCTCCTTGATGTGTTCGGGTACCCACCGGATCTGCTGGTTGAGCTCGACCATCCGCTCCTTGAAGGCGGTGACCTCCACGAACCACGAACTGATCGCCCGGTACACCAGCGGCTCGGCACAGCGCCAGCAGTGCGGGTAGCTGTGGTTGTAGCTGTCGTGGCGCACCACCGCGCCGCGGCGCTTGAGCGCGGCGATCACCTCACTGTTCGCGTCGAACACGTGCATGCCGACCCAGTCGGTGATCTCCCCCGTGTAGCGGCCGTGCTCGTCCATCGGGCACAGAGTGGGGATGCCCACCGCATTGCACGCGACCTGGTCGTCCTCACCGAACCCAGGGGCCATGTGCACCACTCCCGTGCCGTCGTCGGTGCTGACGAAGTCGGCGGCGAGCACGTGGAACGCATTGGGTGTCTCCGACAGGTAGGGGAACAAGGGCGTGTACTTGCGCCCCACCAGGTCGGCGCCGCTGAGCGTGCCAACGCGTACCGCGCCGGCCAGTTCCTTCTCGTACGCGCCGAGGCGGGCCGCGGCCAGGATGTAGCGCTGCGGCTCTCCCTGCGCGTCGGCCTGCTCCATCACCGCGTACTCGATCTCGGCACCAACGGCCAGCGCGAGGTTGGCCGGCAATGTCCACGGGGTGGTGGTCCAGGCGAGGATCTGCTCACCACTGTCGAGGTGGAACATCACCGTCAGCGCGGGGTCTTGGCGATCGCGGTACACGTCGTCCATCCGCGTCTCGGTGTTGCTCAGCGGGGTCTCGCACCGCCAGCAGTAGGCCAGCACTCGGAAGCCCTCGTACACCAACCCCTTGTCCCACAGGGTCTTGAACGCCCACATGACGCTCTCCATGTACGACGTGTCGAGGGTCTTGTAGTCGTTGGCGAAGTCGACCCAGCGGGCCTGGCGGGTGACGTAGCGATACCAGTCGTCGGTGAAACGCAGCACGCTCGTGCGGCAGGCATCGTTGAACTTGTCGATGCCGAAGCGGGTGATCTGCGGGTGCCCGCTGATGCCCAGTTCCTTCTCCGCCACCACCTCCGCGGGCAGCCCGTGGCAGTCCCAGCCGAAGCGGCGGTGCACTTGCTGGCCGCGCATTGTGCGATAGCGCGGCACCGCATCCTTGACGAAGCCGGTGAGCAGATGGCCGTAGTGCGGCAGGCCGTTGGCGAACGGCGGGCCGTCGTAGAACACGTATTCGTCATCGCCCTCGCGACGGTCGATCGACGCCTGAAAGGTGCGGTCGCCCTCCCAGAAGGCGAGCACATCACGCTCGACGGCGGGGAACGATGGTTGCGGTTTGACTTCGGGGTAGGTCACCTGTGCTCCTGTGCGGCTTGCCCAGGGACGAGCCGTGCGACCCGCGGTACCACCCTGCTTGCAGTGCCCCTCGGAGCGCTGCCACTCGTGTGCGCCGGCTGTATCGGGCCGGACCCGTCCGGGTCTAGTGGGGATTCCGGCGGGCCGGGCACCTGTTCTTCCGGAGGCTCGGAGGTGATTGCCTCGTCGTCGCCTTGGCTGCCGAATCTAGCGCAGTTCGTCGCCGCCGATACGGAACGGATCGTTGCTGCCGGGCTTGATCACCGGCACCTCGGCGGTTACCTCCTCGAACACCTGCGGCACGACCGCGGTGGGTGCCTGTGGCGCGTCGTCGAAGCCCCACAAGTCGTCGTCCTCCTCGGCGAAATCGAACGGCGGCCGGGTGGTGCCCCCCGACGGTGTACCCGCCGGACTCGGCGGACGGTGGGGAGTGGGGCTGGGAGCGGGGTCGAACAGAGCCATCGGGTCGTCGTCGTCGAACTCGCCGGCATCGTCGTCGAGGTCGAGGGCACGCACCATTACTGGTTCTTGCACCGACTCGGGCACCGGCTCGGGCGCTGGTGCCGTCGGCGCAGCGGGCATCGGCGGGGCTGCGCTGGTGGTGGGAATCGGACCGGTGGAGTCATCGTGGGACACCGTCTCGGCCGACGCCGACAACACTGGCCGGCGCAGCTCGCCGAGACCGCCGGGCACCCGCTCGGCGAGGTCGGTGAGCGTGGTCGCCGCCTCGCGCAGGCGTTCGCGCTGGGCCTGCACGTACTGCTCGAGCTGCTCGACGTCGCCG
>CAUJEE010000137.1 GCA_963169215.1 Actinomycetota bacterium | reverse complement strand
GCCGAGCGAGGTCGCCACCCGCGCGATGCGCAACGCCGCCAGCACCCGCTCGGCGGCGTCGTGACCACCGGCCACCTCGAGCGCGAGCACAGTGCCGTAGTGGCTCATCTGTCGCGCAGCCAGCGCGTGCTGCGGGTGGGTGGTCAGACCAGGGTAGAGCACCGCGCTCACGGACGGATGAGCCGCCAGTGCCTGCGCGAGATGCAGCGCCGCCGCAGCCTGGTGGCTGGTGCGCACCGACAGGGTGCGCAGGCCGCGCAACGCGTTGAGCGCGTCGAACGGCGATGGCGTGGCCCCGTGCAACACCGAATAGGCCCAGATCGAGTCGAGCAGATCGCGTTCACCACTCACCACGCCGAGCGTCGCGTCGTTGTGCCCGGCGATGCCCTTGGTAGCCGAGTGCAACGACAGGTGCACGCCGTGGGCGAGCGGCTGCTGCCCGAGCGGTGTGGCGAAGGTGGAGTCGACCAGCGTGATCGGCCCACGCAAAGCGCCGAACTCGGCTAGGTCGACCAACTCGAGCCGCGGGTTCGACGGCGTCTCGGCGATGGCCAGCATCGTGCGCCCCGGCCGCAGCGCGGCGGCGAAGGCTCCTGGCTCGGTGCCGTCGACGAAGGTGACCTCGATACCGAAGCGCGCGCACGGGCCTTGCAGGAATGCCAGCGTTGCCGAGTACAGCTGGCGTTGGGCGACGATGTGGTCGCCGGTGCTGCACAGGGCGAGCACGACGGTACTGATCGCGCCCATCCCGCTGGCGAAGGCGAGGGCGCTCTCCGCGCCTTCCATCGCCGCGACGGCCTCCTCGAACGAGGTCACGGTGGGGTTGGCATAGCGACCGTAGAACTCGCCCGAGCGCACCCCGGTGGCCCGCCGCCGGGCATCGGTCATGTCGGTCGACTGCCACACGCTGCTGGCCCACAGCGCCGGGGCCAGGGCGCGGCCGCTGTGCTCACGCCCAGCTGCGATCGCCCTGGTGGCAGGGCGCAGGCCCTCCGCGTCGTTCGCGCTCGACATTCTGACAAGGCTACGCCGCCGCTCTACGCTGCGCCCATGAGTTGCCAGTCGACTTGCGGGCGGGCGCCGACCGAAGCGCAGGTGGGGGCATGATCGGTCATATCGGTGAGGTGGTGATCGACTGCCACGACCCGGTCGCGCTGGCCGAGTTCTGGCAGCGGATGCTCGGCGGCTACCTGGTACGCCAGAGCCACGACTGGGTGGCACTCGAGCCGCCGAGCGGGGTGACGGTGTCGTTCCAGCTGGTGCCCGAGGCGAAGGTGGTCAAGAACCGGGTGCACCTCGATATCGACGTCGCCGACCTGGCCACCGCCACCGAAGCAGCCGAGGCCGCCGGGGCGCGGCGCGTCGGCGAAGTGGTGTACGACGAGCTGGGCGGATTCCAGGTGATGGCCGACCCGGAGGGCAACGAGTTCTGTCTGATCCACGGCCCGACGGCAATCACCGCTTGACCTACCGCGTGGGCCGTTACTGTCGCGAGCGATGAACACACCGATCCGCCGCATCGCGCTGTCCACCGGTGGCGGTGATGCGCCCGGCCTCAACGCTGTGATCCGCGCGGCCACGCTCGCCGCAGTGAACCGCGGGTGGGAGGTGGTGGGCATCCGCGACGGCTTCAACGGCCTGTTGCTGCCCGAGCAATACCCGCAGGGCGGGCTGGTGCGCCTCGGCCGCGACGACGTGCGCGGCATCGTGCACACGGGCGGCACGATCCTCGGCACGATGAACCGCGGCAACCCGATCGCCTTCCCGGTGGAACATCCAGACGGCACGGTGACCACCGTCGACCGCACAGCCGAATTGGTGTCGATGTTCAAGTCGCATGGCATCGATGCGTTGATCACCGCAGGCGGCGACGGCTCGCTCACCATCGGCTATCGCTTGCACCAGGCCGGCCTGCGCGTGATCGGCGTGCCCAAGACGATCGACAACGACCTGGTACGCACCGAGGCCTCGTTCGGCTTCGACACCGCGGTCGCCTTCGCCACCGAGTGCATCGACCGTCTGTTCTCCACCGCCACCTCGCACGGGCGGGTATTCGTGGTGGAGGTGATGGGTCGCTATGCGGGCTGGATCGCGCTGCACGCGGGCATGGCCACCGGGGCACACGCGATCCTGATCCCGGAGATCCCCTACGCGCTACAGAACGTGGCCGAGACGATCCGCCAGCGCGAAGAACGGGGTGCGAAGTTCTCGATCGTGGTGGTCGCCGAGGGCGCGGCACCAGTGGGGGGCACGGTCACCACGCTGCCCGCGGAGGCGGGGCATGCCGAGCGGCTGGGCGGTGTCGGCGAGAAGGTGGCTCGCGAATTGCACGAACTCACCGGCAAGGAGACGCGCACGGTGGTGCTCGGTCACCTGCTGCGTGGTGGCTCCCCGACCTCGCTCGACCGCCTGCTCGGCCTGCGTTTCGGGGCCGCCGCGGTGCGCGCCCTCGACGCCGGCTACGAAGGCAAGATGGTGTCGCTCAGCCACGCCGCGATCACACTTGTGCCGCTGGCCGAGGTGTCGTCCCGCCAGCGCGTCGTGCCGCTCGACTGCGACACGATGCTCACCGCTCGCGACATGCAGATCAGCTTCGGCGACTGATCGTCACTTGCGCAGAAGCAGATCGACACGTCGGGTAGCAGCGAGCAGCGCCACCAGCGACACGACCAGCAGAACCAGCGCGTGGGCGACAAGGCTGGCCGACCACACGCCTGTGTTCGCGGCGCGCACGAGGGCCACGCCGTGATAGAGCGGTGACACCTGCACCAGCCAGGCCAGGTCGCCGTAGGCCGACACCGGGAACACCGTCGCCG
This sequence comes from Actinomycetota bacterium, assembly GCA_963169215.1. Lineage (GTDB taxonomy): Bacteria > Actinomycetota > Acidimicrobiia > Acidimicrobiales > Ilumatobacteraceae > UBA668. The sequence continues at coordinate 3,056 of CAUJEE010000137.1, read as the reverse complement.
AGAACAACGACAAGGGCAGCACCACCGTGTTGACCATGTCCATGTCGGCGAAGCCGCGCATGTAGGTGGTGGCCAGGAACCCGATGGAAGCGAAGGCGAATCCGACCAACAGGCAGGCGGGCAGCGCGAGCAGCGCCCACCACGACTCGACCAGGCCGAGGCCGGCCATCACCCCGAGGAAACCGACGGCGTACATCTGGCCACGCAGTAATGCCCAACCGATCTCGCCCATCGCCACGTCGGCTGGGCTCATCGGCGTGGCCAGCGCGGCGTCGTAGATGCGCGCGTACTTCAGTCGGTGCAGCACGTTGCCGGTCGAGTCGAACACCGCACCGTTCATCGCCGAGGAAGCCATCAATGCCGGGGCGACGAAGGCCTCGTAAGGCACCGCCCGACCGGCCACCGACACCTCGCCGACGAGGTCGCCGAGGCCGGCGCGCACGCTGAGCAGGATGAACAGCGGTTCGAAGAAGCCACTGACGATGATCAGCCACTGGCGGCGGTAGGCGACGACGTGGCGTTCGATCATTCGCTGCGGCCGGCGCACCACGAAGCCGGCGGGGATGATGCGCAACAGGATGGTCACGGGTACAACCTCCGGCGCAGGCGGCGGACGGCGACGAGCGTGCCGGCGACGCTGAACAGCAGCGTGTAGCCGAGGTGGCCGGCCACCGCCAGCCAGTCGATCGGGGCGCCACCGGGTGTGGTGAAGGCACGGGCCACCACCACGCCGTGCCACAGCGGCGCGGCCTTGGCCACCCACTCGACGGCCGCGGGCAACAACGTGACCGGGTAGAACGCGCCGCCGAACAAGAACAGCGGGGTGATGACGAAACGCTGGATGGCGGGGAAGCCACCGTCCATCTCGGCGTCGATCGAGTAGGCCATCAACGGCATGGCGAAGGCGAGGCCCACGAATGCCGCCGCCACCACCGCAGGGATGAGGCCCCACGAGCGCGTATCGGTGAACAGCGCCAGCACGCAGGCAACGGCCCCGGTGGCGATGAGTGAGCGCACCGTGGTCCACACCGCGTGGCCGAGCACGATGTCGGTGGCCGACAGTGGCGTGGCGGCCATGCCGTGGTAGCCGCGGCTCCAGCGCAAACCGGCCATCACCGGCCACATGCTCTCGCCGGAGGCGAGCACCATGGTGGTGGTCACCAGCAGCCCAGGGGCGACGAAGGCGACGTACGAGCCGCCACCGAGCAGATCGCCGCTGGCCGTGTTGCGGTCGACCAAGGTGCCGACGCCCACACCGAGACCGAGCATGTAGACCAGCGGCTGCACCAGCGACGACAGCACGTTCACCCGCCACAGGCGCCGGTACAGGGCCGCGTGCCACGAGACGACCCGCAGCGGCCCAGGGGTGGCGAGATGGGACATCGACGGCATCCCTCAGTCGGCCAGGCTGCGCCCGGTGAGTTGCAAGAACACGTCTTCCAGGCTCGACCGACGTACGAGCGCGCTCTCCGGCGACAGACCGCGGTGGTGCGTCTCGGTCAGCGCGGTCTCACCATCGTCGGCGTAGATCAGCACTCGGTCGGGCAGCAACTCCAGACGGTCGCCGATGCCCGCGAGCTGAGCCGCGGCCGCCTCGTTGCCGTCGGCGGCGAAGCGCAGCTCGAGTACCTCGCGCGTCGAGTAGCGGGCGATCAGGTCGCGCGGCGACCCCTCGGCGACGATGTGCCCCTGGTCCATCACCACCAGCCGATCACACAGTTGCTCGGCCTCGTCCATGTAGTGCGTGGTGAGTACGAGCGTGACGCCCTGCTGCTTGAGCCGGTACAGCCGGTCCCACAACACGTGACGGGCCTGCGGGTCGAGGCCGGTGGTCGGTTCGTCGAGCAGCAACAGCTCGGGTTCGTTGATCAGCGAGCGGGCGATCGACAGCCTGCGCTTCATGCCCCCGCTGAGGTTGTCGACGATGCTGTCGGCGCGGTCGGTGAGCTGCGCAAATTCGAGCAGCTCGGTGGCGCGGCGGCGGCACTCGGCGCGCGGCAGGTCGAAGAAGCGGCCGTAGAGCCACAGGTTCTCCTTCACCGACAGTTCGGTGTCGAGCGTGTCGAGTTGCGGCACCACGCCGATGCGGGCGCGGATCTGCGCCCCGTGGGTGGCGGCGTCGAGGCCGAACACGTGCATGCTGCCGTCCGACGGCGACGACACGCAGCCGATCATCCGCATCGTGCTGCTCTTGCCCGCGCCGTTGGGGCCGAGAAAGCCGAACGCCTCGCCACGATGCACCTCGACGTCGATGCCGTCGACTGCGGTGAAGTCGCCGAAGCGCTTGGTGAGCCCGCGGGCGACGATGAGCGAGTCGGAAGTGGGCGGCATCACGGGGGGCACACTAACGAACGGCATTCACGAGCCGCGGCCAATATCGCCCGGTTCGGCGCACGTGCCGTTCGCCAGACGCGGAAGAGCCCCCGCCGTTGGGCGGGGGCTCTTCACCGAACTTGAGGTTTGTGCGTGCGTCAGCTCGCGCTGTCGGACTCCTTGAAGCCCATGAACGCCCCGGCGGTGGCAGCCAGGCTGCCGATCACCGAACCGAACAGGCCGATGCCGCGCTTGAACTCGATACCGAGCTCCTCGGCCGCGTCCTTGTTCTCCAGCGGGTTGAAGATCAGCCTGATCAGCACCAGCAGCGAAGCAGCCGCTGTAGCAGCGAGGAAGATCATCGCCCACGGCGCCATGTCCTTCTTCAGCGTCCCCATCACCAGCAGTGCGCTGAGCACGCCGGTGGCGATGACCAGGATCCACGGCAGGGTGCCGGTCCAGAAGAAGTCGAAGACGTTGGCGTCGTCCGACGCGAATCCTGCGAACTCGGCCTTGACCCAGCTGAGGAAGCCGAAGACGAGGAAGACGAGTGCCCCACCAATCTTCAGCCAGTCGGATGTCTTGAATTTACTGAAGTCCACGGAAGCCTCCCGGTTTGTTGATCATGACTCAGCAGGGCGCACCGTACACCCTCGCGAGAGGAGCATCGCGCATCACCTCGACGTCAGCCCGCGGGCGGCGGCGGCGGAGGTGGAGGCGGGGGCGGGGTTGCGCCCGGCGGC
>CAUJEE010000136.1 GCA_963169215.1 Actinomycetota bacterium | reverse complement strand
CGAACGCGGCGGCACGGCCCACCTCGGCGGCGAGATCGACAACGCCCGGATAGCGCGCGAAGCGGCGGGCCTGCTCGGCACCGCTGCGCAGGTGCGCGCTGGCGGTTGCGGGCAGCCACGGATCGAGTTCGTCGAGGCTGCGCCGGGCGCGCACCGCCGCCACCGCGGTGGCCAGCCTGCGCTGCGCGGGCGTGGCGTAGTGCACGTTGTTGGTGGCGATGCACCCCACGTCGTGGCGCGCCGCCAGTTCGGCCAGCGCGTCGTTGCGCACACTGTCGAGCGGGTCGCCGTGGTCCCACAGCTCCACCAGCACCCGGTCGCGCCCGAAGGCCTCGATCAGCCGGCGCAACTCGCGGGCTGCCGCGGTGGGGCCGTCGCGCACCAACGCCGCGGGCACCGCCCCCTTGCGGCAGCCGGTGAGCACCCACCCGTGCCCGGCTACCGCGGCGGCGATGTCGTCGAAGGCGAACTGCGGCGCCCCCTTCTCGCCGGCGAGGTGGCCGAGGCTGAGCGCCCGGGCCAGCCGCGCGTAGCCCGTGGGCCCGTCGGCGAGTACGAGCAGATGGCGCGCGGACGGGTCGGGCGCGTGGGCATCAGGCAGCCGTATTGATGGCCCGGACTGGCCTCGGCTGCGCTTGGGCTGCTCCGGGTTGTCGGCATGCATCTGGCGGTGCGACGGCCGACGTTGCGTGAGGGTTTCGTGTTCGGGGAGCGCCACACGGCCCTCGGCGGTGAGGCTGATCTCGGCGCCGAACACGGTGGGCAGGCCCACCGCGCGGGCGGCCTCGGCGAAGCGCACCACCCCGTAGAAGCCGTTGTGGTCGGTGAGCGCCAATGCCTCCAGCCCCAGGCGGGCGGCCTCCTCGGCGAGCTGCTCTGGGTGCGATGCCCCGTCGAGGAAGGAGAAGTTGCTGTGGCAGTGCAACTCGGCGTACGGCGTGCGGCCCGCTCCGGGGTGGGCCAGCGGGCGAGTGCCGGGCTCGGGTTCGTACGGCTGGCGCTTGCGGCTCAGCGCCGGGCCGTCGCCGCCACTGTTCCACGACGCGCTGCCAGGGGCGCGCCCGTCCTTGCCCCGTGCCGGCGGAGTACGCCCAGAAAGCAGCGCCTCCAGTTCGTTCCACGGCATCGACGGATTGTTGAACCCCACAGGACCGGCAACACTATCGAACACCTGTTCGTCATGGCAACAGCCCGGTCACGCCCCTGATTCAACCCACATAAGTCGCGGCCGGCGATGCCGGTGGTGCCCGAGGCGAACCCCTTCAGCTCGCGAGGCGGCGACGTAGCTCGGCCAGGTCGCCTTCCATGCGCTGCAGCAGGGCATCGGCATCGGCCACCCGGGATGACCGCTCATGTTCGACCGCTGCCACCAGCAGACGTCGGACGTACTCCGACAACAGCAACCCGCGTGTAGCCGCAAGTGCTTCTACGGCTGCTGCCAGATCGCCATCGAGGCGCACCGATAGATGCCGCCCGCGTGGCGAAGGTTCGCTCGACTCGTCATACGGGAGTTCCTGGCCCGTCTGCTCCTCCAACCACGACAACCCACGCGGCTTGCTCATCAGAGCCCCCTCTCCAGCGCCCGGGCGAGCACTGTCGCAATGTCGACCACGTATGCCCGGTTGGCTTCCAAAGCGTCGGTGCCGTCGATGAGCGCCCGCAGATCGATGAACACGCGAACCACCTCCTCCCGATCGAGCAGCACGCCCTCGGCGGGAACCCAGTCGAAATCATCAGCGTGTGACAATGTAACACACCCCTCCCGCGCTGCGGCACAGCTGTCCTGGGGAGGCGGGCTCACACCCTCCGATCTCGCGGCAACATATCGCCCGACGCGCCGCTGCGGTCAGGGACGCCAGGCGAGGCGCACATCGGGGGCGCGCTCTTCGTTGGCCGCGCCATCGGTGCGCTCGACCTCGATGAACCCAAGTCGCATGTAGAACCGCAGCGCGGCCTCGTTCACCTGGAAGCACCACACCTCGATGCCGCCTGGCAGGCGCTCCTTGGCCAACCCCACGAAGCGATCGCCCAGGCCGCGGCCCATCCACGCTGGGTCGAGGTAGAGATGCTCGATCCAGCCGCGCCCGTCGCGATCGTGGTCGAGCACCATCAGGCCCACCACCGTGCCGTCGATCTCGGCCACCCACATATCGGTGCGGCCCACCACCTCGTCGGCCATCCATCGGCGCACTTCGCGTATCTCGTGCGCCACGGGCACGGTGGGCAGGGCGAATGCCCGCGAACGCAGATACACGTGGGCACAGTCGCCCGCGTCGGTGTGGCGCACCTCGCGGATCTTGGGCGTGCCCGGCTGCACCGCGCGCAGCACACCCTCCAACCCCGGCTCGGCCATGGCCACCGCGCGGTGCCAGGCGAACCACTGCACGTCCTGGCTCTCACCCTCCGGCGGCGTGGGCGGCACCAGCGGCGACCGCACCAGGTAGCGCAGGTCGAGGTGGGTGTGCCCCCGCGGGCCGGGGTGCACATCAACATGGATCAGGTCGGCCGAAACCAGCGCGGCAGCCAACCCGGTCTCCTCGCGCGCCTCGCGCTCGGCGGCCACCCAGGGCGCTTCGTCGGCGTCGATGTGCCCACCCGGCTGCAGCCACATCCCGAGGCGTTTGTGCTTGTGCAGCAGCACTCGCGACCGGTCGTCACTGACCACTATGGCCGAGGCGGTGACGTGCACCGGGTCGGCGTGCTCGTCGCACGGCCGGGCGAGGCCGTCATACAAGGCGAGGAAACGCTCGATCGAGTCGCGCTCGCGGGCGTCGACCGGCCGCCGCCCGTCCACCGCCGCCCGCAACTGCCGACGGAGAGTGGGATCTTCGTCGGGCACGGGCACAGGGTAAGGCAGGAGACCGTCAAAATCGTCGCTTCAGGTCGCCGTCCGAAGGGCCGATAGTGAACCGATGAGACGGGTGGAGGCCGTGCCCGTCGCGAGCGGAAGACGAAACTGCATGGAACCCGACGCCCAACTTGCACCGCGAGTACTCCTCGCCGTCGCCGATCCGATGCTGCGCCGGGTGGCCTCTTCCGCATTGCGCACACGTGGTTACTCGGTGAGCGCCACCACCGAGGAGGACGCCGCTCTCACCCTCGCCCGCTCGTTCTCCCCCGACGTGGTGATGGTCGACCTCGAGTTGCCCAGCCCTGAGGGCGGCAACCTGTTCGACACCATGCGGGCGCTCTCCGACGCCTACATCGTCGGCATTGCACCCCCCGACGCCGACGGGGCGCGCATCCGTGCCCTGCGCGCCGGTGCCGACGACGTGGTCTCCTCGACGATGAACCCCGAAGAGCTCGCGGCCCGCTGCCAGGCGATGCTGCGCCGCCCGCGCCAACTGCACGCGCGGTGGGACCCGATGCAGGCTTCGCTGATCAACATCGGCATCCTCACCGTCGACGTCGGCCGCAAGGAGATCCGCGTCAACCAGAACGATGTCGCCGTCACCCGCATCGAGTTCGCCCTGTTCGAGCAGCTGTGCCGCCGCCCGGCCGAGGTGTGCTCACGGCACGAACTGCTCGAGGAAGTGTGGGGCCCCAACTGGGTGGGCGACACACACGTGGTCGACGTGCACCTCAGCAATCTGCGCCGCAAGTTGCAGCAACATGCTCCCGAGTTGCGCTTCATCCACACCGTGCGCGGCATCGGGTTCCGGTTGAGCAACGATCTGCTGCGCACGATGGACGTCGACGACGCGCAGGTCGACAGCGGCGACGATCGCGAGCTGATCTCGGCCTGATCGCACCGCTCGACGGCCGCTTGTCTGCCGTCGAGCATCGACCGCGGCGGCTCGCGGATCAGGCCCACTCGGCGGTGAGCCACCACTCGCCGCGTTCCACCACCAGCAGAAGCAAGCGTTCGGTGTCGGTGAGCACCTGGAAGCGGGCCATGCGCCGGGCCCGCGCCATGTCCCACCACCGCTCCTCCACCGGCCACGGCCCGGCCCACGCCTGCACCTGCTGCGGGCGAGCCTCGGCCGGGGGCACCAGCGAAGCATCGAGAGCCAACGTCGCCGGCGCGGCCGACACTCCCCCGCGAGCGGTCACCCGCACCGGGCGGCCATCGACATCGGTGACCATCGCGGGCAGCGGCGGGTTGTGCACCAGCGCCGGTGAAGGGGTGGGCAGGCGGCCGGGCCACGGGCCACCCACTGTCCCGGCTGGCGCGGTGAGGCGTTCGCCCGGATCGAACAGGTCGGCGGTTACCGCCGGCACCCAGGTGTAGGCCTCCTGCGGATGACGACCGCCATTCATCGCGGGCACCACCACCTGCTGTTCGCCGGCGATGGAGGCCAGGCGGGCGACGGCGCGCACGGCCCACTCGTCGGCCTGTGTGCGCCCACCCCACAGGCCCAACTGCACCCCGTCGTCGGCACGCGCCTCCACCGGGTCGAGCCGCAACAAGGTGACGCCGGCGGTTATCTCCGCCTGCTGCGCCCACGCATCGAGCTGCCAGCGCACCCGCTCGACCATCGCCGCCGCGCTCAGCCCCGCGCTGCGAAACCACAGCCGTTCGCCGCGCTCGCCGTGCTCGGTCTCGGCCACGATCAGCAAGCGCGTGCACACCCGACCATCGGCGGCGAGGGAGGCCACCAACTGTTCGGCCAGCTGACGGCCGACGAACACCAAGGCATCGCTGTGGTGCACCGGCTGGTCGAAGGCCTGCTGCACCGCCAGCCCCTCCGGTGGGTCGACGGTGCCCGGCAGACGCTCGTCGGCCCCGGTGGCGAGCCGCCGGGCGAATACCCCCATCGCCCCGAAGCGGGCGAGCAGGTCGGCCTCGGGCAGTTCGGCGAGATGGCCGAGGCGATGCAGCCCGAGGCGCTGGAAGAGATGCACCAGCTCGACGGGCACTCCCGCGGCGGTGACGAGCACTTGCGTGGAGAGCGGTGCGAGGAAGGCGGCCGTGGCAGCGCCACCCGCGGGCACGACGAGCGGCTCACCCGTGCGGGCCGAACGCCGCGCGGCCACCACTGCGGCGAAACGGCCGTCGGCCACGCCCACCCCGAGGTGTCCCGCGGCGGCGAGTGCACCGGGGGCCAGCGCGCCGGTGACGGTGTGCACCAGCATCTGCGCCATCGGCAACTCGCCGCCGAAGTAGCGCGCCGGGCCACGCGCGGCGAAGGTGACCAGGCCCGGCTCGGTCACCTCCAGCCGCGGCACGTTGGCACCCACCGCGCGCACCACGGCCTCGAACAGGCGGGCATCGCGAGCCGGGTCGTGCTGCTCGATGCGCAGCGAGGGGCAGCGGGCCTGCGCCTCGCGGCGCCGCTGGCCCACCGCCACCCCATCGGCCGCGGCCGCCAGCGAGTGGGCCATCACCCGATTGGCGTGCAACACGGCCACCGGCTCGTCGGCCGCAGCTCCTGCCACCACCACCGGCCAGTGCGGGCACCACACCACCCCCAGGCGCGGGACGTGTGGAGGAAGGGCGTGTGGGCGCGGGCGCACTGTCACCCCTGGGGGTGCTGATTGGCCCTGGTACATCGTCACCCTGCGGGACGCAACGGCACGACGACATTCGTTTCGTCGCCCGCGCTGGCCGTGGCGACGCTGGCCGTGGCGACGCTGGCCGTGGCCGCGCTGGCCGTGGCCGCGCTGGCCGTGGCGACACGACCGTCGGGCGCGGGCAACCACAACTCGGCAGCACGTGGGCGCGGCATGCGCCGCCCGGCCACCTGCACCGTGGCGCGGCGACCGCGTGCCACACCGTGCCCGTCGCCCAGCCCAAACCAGCACCCGTGATCCGCGGTCACCATGAGATCGGCGACGAACCCGCCAACTCCGGCCGCGCCAGCAACAAACCCGCCAGCGAGCAGCAACACCGCGCCTCGCGCCACCAGGCGCGCAGCCAAACGGCGGGCAGTTCCCGGTCGCAATGCCTCGGCCGCGGCCGGGCCGAGCAGCAGCACGTCGAACCCGTCGATCATCGCCGCCACCACCTCGCCCCAAGTGGGATCACCGAAGCGCTCACCCGGGGCGCGCCCGCGTTCGTTCACCAGCACCAACCGTTCGGGTGCCACCCCGATCTCCACCGCGGCCGCGGCCACCAGG
>CAUJEE010000135.1 GCA_963169215.1 Actinomycetota bacterium | reverse complement strand
GATCACCGTCACCATCGCCGCCGGAGGCACCGCCGGTTTCAAGCAACGCTGTGTCGGCTGCCCACTGCGATCACGATGCACCGCCGCCACCACCGGCAAGACGTTCACGATCACCGAACACGACCAGCTTCTCGCCGACGCGCGCAGCGCATGGCGCGCCGGCGACCGACTCGACGACTACCGACAACACAGGCCGATGGTCGAACGATCTCTCGCTTGGCTCGTCGCCAACGGCCACCGTCGGGTCCGCTACCGCGGCGTCGAACGCAACCGGCAAGCCCTCACGATCCGCGTAGCAGCGATCAACCTGCGACGTCTCATCAACCTCGGCATCCACTGGAACAACGGCTGGGAACTCGCCACCTGAACGAATGGGCCCGGGGTGGACAACGAGGGAACGACACCTACGGCATCAGCCATCCAGCGCGACCGATTCACACCCTCACACGTCGGCTCTTCGGTAAGTCACTACCCCGGACCCACCAACAACGCTACGACGACTTGCGCCAACAGGAAAGTGTCGATTGCTCAGCAGTCTCCTAGCCGCTGCTGTCGCGGGCGCCTTCCCCAAGCTGGCTGACGCAAGGATCCCAAGTCTTGGGCGCACATCTCCGCGTGTGGGCAAGACCCCCTCGTTCTGGTGGTCTCCGCGTGGCCTCAATTTCTGGATCAGACCCTTGCACCATTGGTGCGCCGGCGAAAGAAGTTGCGTTAACCGGTTGATCGGCGTCGGCCAGCCTGGCATTTATCAATGGGATGGTTGCGACGGTCGGCAAGATCACTTCGGGGTCGGGGTACGAGTACCTCACGGGCTCGGTCGCCGGCGACCGCCACGACTACTACACCGGCGCGGGTGAGTCGGCGGGAGTGTGGGCCGGCAGCGGGCTCGACGCGCTTGGGCTGGCCGGCGAGGTGAACCCCCACCACATGAAGTTCCTGTACGGCATGTTCCTCGACCCTCGCTCGGTGCCCCTGACGATCGACCCAACTACCGGCCGCCCACGCGAGTTGGTGACTCTCGGCCAGCCGCTCGGGCCATCGCGGGTGATCAACCAGGGCACCGGTAGGGAGCGGGTGCTGGAGCAGATCGCCGCGCTGGACGTGACCTTCTCGCCGTCGAAGTCGGTGTCGGTGCTGTGGGCGATGGCTGATGTCGAGACGCAGCAGGTGATCATCGACGCGCATGAGCGGGCGGTCGATGAGGGCCTCGCCTACCTCGAAGCGAACGCGGGCCATGCTCGCGCCGGTCGTGGCGGTGTGCGTCGTGTCGACACCGACGGCTTCGTCGTCGCGAAGTTCCGGCACCGGACTGCGCGCCAGACCGACCGTTCGAGGGTTGGCGATCCGCAGCTGCACACGCATTGCGCGATCTTGAACCGGGTGAGATGCACCGATGGCAAGTGGCGCACGCTCGATGGCCAGGCGATCTACGCGCACGCCCACGCGGCCGGCGCCTTGTACGGAGCGCGGCTCGAGGAGTTGTTGAGCGAACGGCTCGGTGTCGCGTGGGTAACGCCGAGTGAAGGTGAGCGAGTGTTGATGCGCGAGATCGTCGGCGTGCCCGACAGCGTGCGCCGCCGATTCTCCAGCCGCACCGACCAGGTCACACAGCTCGCCGACGCGCTGCTCGCCGAATGGAGAGCCGAGCACGGCGCAGATCCGTCGCGGCGCGAACGACAGCAGATCCTTGAGCGAGCCACGCTCCGTTCCCGACTGACGAAGACCGCCGACGGAGTTGGTGTCGATCTGCACGAACGCTGGCGCGCACAGGTGACCGACAGCGAGCACGACGCGATCCTCGCCGCGCTCGCCCCGACCGCGTCGGCGAACGGCGGCCGCCTCCCCGCCGGCGATGCGCTCGCGGGGCGGGTGCTCGACGCATTGGTCGGCCAGCGGGCATGGTGGACACGCACTCACCTCTACGCCGAGGTGGCGCGCCGGATCGACACGATCACCGCAGAAGCGATCGAGCTGGAGGTGGAGCGCATCGTCGGCATCTGCACGAACCTCGAACCCGACTCCGACGACGCCTACCGTCAGCCGGACCGCACCAAGTTCACCGCGCCGTCGATTCTCGACGCGGAGAGCAGGGTGTTGCGCGCAGCGAACGCACCCGCGCCGTTCCAGGTGACCGCCGTGACGGACTCGATGCTGGGCGACGATCAGGTCGCCGCCGTCGAGGCGCTCTGTGCCGGCGACACCGCGGTGGTGACGGTGATCGGTCCGGCCGGGTCGGGCAAGACCACGATGCTGCGCTCGGTCGCCGCCTCCTACGCCGCCGCCGATCGGCAAGTGACAGTGCTGTGCCTGTCGGCTGCCGCGGCTCGTGTGGTCACCGAGGAGACCGGCCTGGTCGCGGACACGATCGCGATGTGGGAAACGGGAGGCGTGCAGATCCCGCGCGGCAGCCTGGTGTTGATCGACGAGGCCTCGATGGTTCCGACCTTCACCCTCGACAAGCTCACCCGACTCGCCGACGCGTACGGCTGCCGCATCGGGTTGGTGGGGGACTACGCGCAGATGGGCGCACCCGAAGCCGGTGGCCTGCTGCGAGATCTCGCCGCGATGGACTCGGCCGTGGAGATGACCGCGGTACGCAGGTTCCGCGAGGAGTGGGAGCGCGACGCCTCCAAAGAACTGCGGACCCGCCACGACAACATCGCCACCGTCTACGCGGAACACGACCGGCTGCACGGCACCACCGCTGCCACGGCGCAGGCCGACGCCGTTGCGGCGTGGGCGGCCGACACGCTCGCCGGTCACGAGTCGATCATCGTCGTCGACACCAACAGCGACACTGCCGAGGTCTCTGCCGCGTGTCAGCAACTCCTGGCCGAGGGTGGTCGTCTCGGTGAGCAGGTCGGCATGGGCCGGGCGGGCTGCGCGCTTCGAGTTGGGGACCTGGTGCAGTCGCGGCACAACACCGCCGAGATCCGCACCTCCACCGGGCGGCGAGTGCTCAACCGCGACACCTGGATCATCACCGGCCACAACGATGCGGGTGTGACCGGTCGACACACCCGAGACCGATGCACCGTCACCTTCACTCCCCGCTACCTCGACGCACACGTCGAGCTGGCGTACGCCGTCACCATCGCCGGCGCGCAGGGTCGCACCACCGACACCGCTCACACGATTGTCACGCCGCGCACCCAAGCCGCCGGCCTGTACGTCGGTATGACCCGCGGCCGCATCGCCAATCACGCCCACGTGGTCCAGGACGGTCACCTCCACGACGAGCTTGGTGTCGGCCGCCTCGACCCGGAGGCAGCGTTCGCTGCGGCGATCGTGCGTAACGCCGACGGCGAACTGTCCGCCCATCGCGTCCAGGACCGTTGGCTCGCCGCGACTCCCGAACGCGAGCAGACGCGCGACCTCGACCGGCGCGCTGTTGCCGTGCAGCAGTGGTGGGACCGGCAACTCGTTGCGATGCCCTCGGCGACTCGTGCCGCTCTCGACGGTCAGCACCACCACATCCTTGAACGGCTCGGCCAGCTCGACCCGACGGTGGTGGCTCGCACTGTGCAGCGCGCTCACTCCTCCACCGATTGGGACCGAACCGACGCAGCGCTCCGCTTCCTCGGCCTGCTCAACCCAGCGTCGCGCGACACCGCCAGCTGGTGGTCTCAGCAGTTCCGCCAGCTTCCTCCCGACGTGCGCCGCCAGCTCGCCCCGCACACCCCTGCCATCCTCGCTGCGCTGGCCAACCACTCTGCTGGCCAGTGGCCACGCCTGGTGCAGCAGGCGCGTAGCCGCACCCGTTGGAACCACGAGGATTCAGCTGCACAGTTCCTCGCCGCGCTGAACAGCCCGTCGGCGAAGTCGGAGACTACCGCCTCTGCTCCTGGCCGCCCCGCACACGAACGAAGTCGCTGACCGGCCGGGCCTGTTGTTTTCAAGTCGATCGGACGCAGCGCCGCAGTACACCGACGGGTGCGCGCCGAAAGTCGGCATCGATCACGGCCTCGGGCCACTCGATCCTTCCGTTGTATATCTTGGAGTACTCCAATAGATTATGGGCATGTCCGATCTGCTGCCGCTGGCTGACGCCGCCGACCTTCTAGGTCTGTCGGTCGAGCGCGTCCGCCAACTCGTCGTCGCCGGTCAGCTCCCAGGTCAGCGGGTGGCCAAGGTGTGGGTGGTTCCCAGGGATGCCGTGGTCGCGCGTCGGCATTCGCCCGGCGCCGGTGGACGCCCGCTCGGCCCGGTGCATGCGTGGCAAGAGCTCCTCAGTGGCGCACTCGATCTGCACCGACCAGGCCGCTATCAGCGGCGGGCGAACCTCATGCGCTGCGATATGAGCCGCGCCGACTCCGACGCGCTCCCCAATCTGGTCGGGGCGCTGGTCGGCGGCGTACGGGCAGCAATTGAACTCGGCGAACAGCTCTCGGTCGACGACAGCGTGGATCTGTACCTCGCCGCAGCATCGTTCCGAGACCTCGACGCTCAGGTCGCGTTCGTGCCGAATGCGGCCGGGCGCGTCGCATTGCGTGTCGTCGACGACGCGGCATGGAACCTCCTGCCCGAGGGTGCCGTCGCCCCCAAGGCTGCTGTCGCGCTCGACCTGCTCGAGTCGGGCGATCCACGACACTGGATCGCCGGCGAACACCTGGCCAAGGTCGATGACTGATCCCGTTGACGTTCGGCTCCCCGCACTTCTGGGCGGACAAGCCGAGTCGTGGCGCGCCCTTATCGAGATCGCCCCCAAGCTCGGCCAGCACTGGCTGCTGATCGGCGGGCAGATGGTGTTCCTCCACGAAATCGAACGACAAGCCACCGACGTCCGGCCCACGAACGACATCGACCTCGTCGTTGACCTACGAGTGCAACCCACCGCGCTCGAACACACCCACTCCGCGCTCACCAAGGCCGGCTTCACCCAAGACCTGCCGAGCCCCGAAGGAGTCGCCCACCGCTACCGACGCGGCGACGCCACCATCGACGTACTCGCCCCCGATCACGTCGGCCGACGCGCCAAGCTGGCGCTCGGCGGCGGCCGCACGATCGAGGCACCGGGCACCACACAGGCCTTCACCCGAGTCGCCGTCGTCCGCGTCCACATCGACGAGACCTCAGCGCTCATCCGCCGACCGACACTGGTCGGCGCGCTCATCGGCAAGGCAACCGCAGCGATCGAAATCGTGTCACTTTCCACGGCCGAACGAGCCAAACACGTTCGCGATGTCGACTCCCTCGCACGCCTCCTCGGCGCCGGCGACCGAGCCAATGCAGGCCTCAGCGCCAAGGAACACGCCGTGCTCACCCGGGTCGGCGGGCACCCCGACATCAGCCCACTCGCAGCCCGGTCGATCACGCTTCTGGCCACCAGATAGCGCCACCCCCTTGCAACCTCAAACGCGGAAACGGCCGTGGCAGCGCAGGCCCGGAGGGTGATGGTGCCGGGTGGCCAGGCCGATGCGGCAGGCGCTGGTGATCGGCGTGCCATATCCGTGCCACAACTGACCGACACAAGGCAACACGAGCCGGAACCCGACCGGACCACATGGATACTCTGACCAGGTACTTCGCGACAAAGCCCAGGTCACGGGCTCGGCCAGAACGATTTCCCAAGCTGAGAACGCGGGTTCGATTCCCGTCACCCGCTCTGTTGCGGTCAGCTTCCGGCGTAGATGCGCCCCAGGTCGATCAGTTCCACGTCGTCGCGCCCTTTGGCGATGTCGATCAGGTTGCGCTCGAAGCCGCTGGCCGAGAACAGCAGCAGCCGCGTCGTCGGGGCGTCGTCAGGGAGGTCGAGTTGGGGCGTGGTCAGGCCGCCGCCGCGGCGGTTCGCTCTCGCTGACGATGCGCGTCGGGCGGGCCACCTGGATCACCAGGCGGGCCCGTGCGGCCGGGCGGGGCGGTGGCGTGTTTGTTGGGTGAGCAGTAGACGATGGTGCCGTCGGCCAGGCGTAGGCGCAGGTCGTGCACCCCGCCGAGCACCTGCACCCCGGGGCGGTGCTTCTCGGTGTGGTGGTGACGGCACCACATCACCAGGTTGTCGAGGTCGCTGCGCCCGCCGTCCTCCCAGGCGAGAAGGTGGTCGATGTCGCACCACCCGGCCGGGATACGACACCCGGGCCAGCGGCAGCCACCATCGCGCACGACCAGCGCCCGATACTGGGCCTCGGTGGCGTAGCGCACCTCGCGCCCCAGCTCGAGGATCTCGGTGCCGATGGTGAGCACCCGTTGCAGCAGGGCATCCTCGGCGAGCATGCGCACCACATGGGCCGGCACCCCGTCGCCATGGGCGGTGTACCCCGCCCCCTCGCCATGCCCGGCGTGGGCCTCGGCGCCGATGGTGATCAGGATCGTCGGCTTCTCGCGCCCACCCTTCACCTCACCCTTGGCATGCGCGACCGTGAGCTGCACCAGCCCGTCGGCCAGCCGCTGTGCGGTGGTGCGCTGATCGTGCTCGCACGGCTTGCCCGCCGCCTGCGAGATCGAGTTCACGACCTGCCGCATCCGCACCTCGGGCAACAACGCGGTCAACTGCGCCATGCCGTCGCCCACCGGCTTCACCGTTAGCGACCGGCGCTGATGACGACGCTCCTCGGCATCGTGCTCGGAATCGCCGTCGAACGTGCGGCGCCACGTCTCCACCGCCTCACGGGCATCGACCGGATCGGCCCCACGGCAGGCATCGACCAGATCGTCGACATCGCCATCGGAGGCGCCATCCGGGCGATCGTTGACAGCGTGCGACACCGACTCGGCCGTGGCCGCCGACATCGACCCATCGGCGAGCGCATCCTTCAACTTCTTCGACGCCCCCAACGCCTTGCCCAACCGGGCCCGCGACTGCGCCTCACCCCGGCTGGTCTTGGCCACCCCCGCCAACCAATCGGCCGCACTGCGATAGCCCGACCCCTGCCACAACAAGCGCCGCTCGGCCTCGTGCAGCAGACCGGCGTGCACCCCCCGCAGCCGGTCGAGGCAGCTCTGCACGGCCAGCACCCGCGCCCGCACCACATCGTCGGGCAGCCCCGCGCAAGGGAACGCGACCGCCGCCGCCACGGCTGTTTCGAGTGCGTCCCACACGTCGTCCATACCCGCAACACTATCGAACATACGTTCGATAGTCAACCAATTTGGCGGGAGAGAATTTCCAGGGGCTCAGGAGGTTCGCCGAGGGTCTCTTCGACCACTCTCGAGAAGTTGCTGCCCGAGGATCGTTGGGCTGACCGGCGCCCATCGGTAACCGACCTCATCGACACCTCGACTCCGCCGGTCCGCTTGCACCGAATCCTGGCCGTGCGACCCTGGCCGGGGCGGGCGGGGCGGGGCACACTGACAGCAGGAGGCAGCCGACGGTGAAGGCGATCGTGCTGGTGAAGCAGGTGCCCGACCTGCGCCACGGCGGTGTGGGAGTGCGCCCCGACGGCACCATCGACCGGGCCGCGGCGCCGCCGGTGACCAACCCCACCGACCTGCACGCGCTGGAGGCAGCGGTGCAACTGGCCGACGAGGTGGTGGCGCTGTCGATGGGTCCCGCCACGGCGGAGGCGACCCTGCGCGACGCTCTCGCCGCCGGCGCACAGCGGGCGACACTGTTGTGCGACCACGCCTTCGCCGGCAGCGACACCTGGGCCACGGCCAACGCCCTGGCCGCGGCCGTGCTGCACGACGGCGGCGCCGATCTGGTGCTGTGCGGCACCTCGGCGATCGACGGCGAGACCGGCCAGGTGGGCCCATCGGTGGCGCAACGGCTGGGCTGGCCGCAGGTGACGATGTGCGAGGCGCTGGCCCGCGAGGGAGACGGTGGCGGCGACACGATCGTCGCCCGCCGCATCGTGGAAGGCGGCTACGAGCAACTGCGTGTGCCGTTGCCGGCGGTGGTGAGCATCGGCGAGACCGGCTTCGCGCCGCGCTACCCGACGATGATGCAGCGGCGGCGGGCGACGACGGCCACCATCACCCACCTCTCCGCGGCCGACGTCGGCCTCGACCCCGACAAGGTGGGCCTCGCCGCCTCGCCCACCAAGGTGGCGCACATGACCCCCGCGCCGCTACCCGACCGCGCCTGTCGGATGGTGGGCGACGGCTTCGGCTACGACGACCTGGTTCGCGAGTTGCGCGAGCGCGGCGCACTGACAGCGAGCAACGGCCGGCCGGCCGCTGCCACCGTGACGTCGACGACGACCCCCGCGATCGTGACCGCACCGTCGGCATCGGTCTCGCCCACCACCGCGCCCGTCGCGCCCGCCCCGTTCACCGGAGCGGCACAGGTGTGGGTGATGTGCGCCAGCGAGCACGGACGCCTCGACCGCGCCTCGCGCGAACTGCTCACCAGGGCCGCCGAACTGGCCCCCGCACTCGGTGGCGGGGTGGCGGCCGTGCTGCTCGCCGCTCCCGGAGCGCCCGGTGCCCATGCGACCGACGACATCGGGCCAGACGACACCGGCGCCGAAGACCTCGCCGGGCAGGCGGCGGCGCACGGGGCCGACATCGTCTACCTCGCGACCGACTCGCGCCTGGTGCCATACCGCGCCGAGCCGTGGGCGCGGGTGCTGGCCGAGGCGGTGCGCGCCCATCGCCCGCAGGCGTTGCTGCTCGCGGCCACCACCACCGGACGCGACCTGGCCCCGCGTCTGGCGAGCATGCTCGACACCGGCCTCGCCGCCGACTGCACCGACCTGTACGTGGCCGACTGGACCCGCCGCGGAACCGTCTACCCGGCGCTGTTGCACATGGTGCGCCCGGCGATGGCCGGCGGAGTGCTGGCCACCTGCCTGTGCCCCACCGCCCGGCCGCAGATGGCCACCGTGCGCCCGGGCGTGTTCGCCCCTCGTCCCACACCTCGCCCGTTACGCGTGGAGCAGTTCCCGGTGACGCTCACCGACATCGACGAGCGGGTGCAGGTGATCGACCGCCACATCGGCGCGGCCGATGTCAGCCTGGCCGACGCGGAAGTGGTGGTGGCCGGCGGCGCGGGCTGCACCGCCGACAGCTGGCACTTGGTGCAGGACCTGGCCGCGGCGATCGGCGGGCGGGTGGCCGCCTCGCGCGGCGCGGTGGAAGCCGGCCTCGCCGCCCGCGCCCAGCAGGTGGGCCAGACCGGCATCACCGTGCGCCCGCGGCTGTACGTGGCCTGCGGCATCAGCGGTGCGCTGCAACACGCGATCGGCATGCACGACTCGGCCACCATCGTCGCCGTCAACCGCGACCCGGAGGCGGTGATCTTCAAGGTGGCCCACTACGGCATCGTCGGCGACGTCGCCACCGTGCTGCCGCAACTGACCGCGGCCCTCGGCACGGTCACCCGTCGGTAGTCACCTCAGGACGGGCGATGGCCACGACCTGGTCGACGAGGAACTTCTGCAGCACCTCCAGGCCGGTGCCCGGGTCGCCCTCTTTCCATGTGGTGTGCTTCCCATCGGGCAACAGGCGGTCGACGTCGGGTTGCGCGCTGAACCATCCCCCGAGGTCGATCACGTGCGCCACCTCCGGCCGATGAACGACCAGGTCGGCGAGCAGCGCGTTGTAAGCCTCCACCCGTGATGGCTCGCCCATCGCCGGGTACAAGGTGAGCCAGGCGACATCAGCCACCCCGGCCGCGTGCAACGTGTCGGTGAGGGCGAGCATCTCGCTGTACAGCCAGGTGCGGTAGTCGTCGTCCTCGATCGTGCGCCACTCGCCACCCACCGCCGGCGGGTTGCGCTCGATGATGTCCCACGAGCCGAAGTACACCAACACCACGTCGGTGCCCTCGGCAGGCAGGGTGGCAGCGGGCACCGTGGTCCAGTCGCACTCGGGCAGCGGCACCCGCCCGAGCCCCTCGCGGGCGCTGCCGCGCACGTTGCCACCGCGCCCGAGTGGGCAACCCATGCCGGTGAGGCCGGTCAACTGGTTGAGGTGCGGATCGTCGAGGGCGAACGCCGACAACCTGAGGGTCAGTGCCTTCGAGTCGCCGTAGATGGCCCACGTCACCGGCCACTCCGGCTCGGGCGCGACGGTCGACTCGGGCACCGTGCCGGGCACGCTCTCGGGAACGGTGTCGGGCAGGTCGGTGGTTGGCGCGGGCAGCTGCTGCACCACCCGCTCGGCGGCGGCGAAGTCGATGCCGCCCACCCGCTCGCGGTCGGTGGGCAACACCACCGCCACCGCGGTCAGCGCGGCCACCACCCCGATGCCCACCAGCGCCGGGCGGTGGGTGATCAGGCGCCGGGTGCGCACCGGGGTCTCCAGATACTTGTACGACAGCGACGAGGCGAGCACAGTGGCCACCAGCGCCCACCACTCGGCGCCGAACACGCCCGCCTCGCGCAGGCCCAACACCAGCGGCCAGTGCACCAGATACACCCCATAGGAGCGGCGGCCGACCCACACCAGCACCGTATGGTCCAGTCGACGTCCCAGCTTCGGCGCGGCCCCCAGCGCGCCGACGATCAGCGCACACAGCAGGCCCACCAACAGCAGCCCGCCCTCGTAGTACAAGGCCGTGTCGAGCGAGGTGAGCCGACACAGAACGAGCAGCGCCACCGTGCCCGCCACCGCGAGCGGCGCAGCCATCCGTGACGCCCATCGCGGCAAGATGCGCCCGCGCAGCAACAGGGCCACCAGCGCGCCGGCCACCAGTTCGCCGGCGCGGGTGAGCGTGCTGTAGTACACGGTCACCGAGTCGCCGCTCCACCGCCACGACGCCACCGCCGAGGCCACCAGCACCAGCACCAACGGCACCGCGAAGCGGCGGCGGGTTGCCCCCAAAGCGGCCACCAGCGGGAACAGCCAGTAGATCTGCTCCTCGATCGCCAACGACCAGAAATGCAACAGCGGCAACGACTCGGCCGTCGTGCCGTAGGGCTGGTCGGCGACGATGCGCTGCCAGTTGGCCGCCTGCACCACCGCCGAGGCCGCGTTGTCGGCCACCTGGTCGGTGAACCAACCGGCCAGTGCCCACACCAACACCACGACCGCGACGGTGGCCAGCGACGCGGCCAGCAGCCGCCGGGCGCGGCGGGCGTAGAAGGCGACGATGCTGACCCGCCCGGTGGCTTCCCGCTCGTGCAGCACGGTGGATGTGATCAGGTAGCCGGACAGGGCGAAGAACAGGGTCACGCCGAGGAAGCCACCAGGCATCAGCCACGGCCAGTAGTGGAACAGCACCACCACGACCACAGCCACCGCCCGTAACCCGTCGAGGCCGGCGATGTGCCTCATGCGCTGGCCTGGCTGTCGGCTCATCGTCGGCCGACGCTACCGCCCCGTCGGCACCGCCAGGCAGTCGCCGGCCGCGGCACCGACCGCGGCCGCGGTCCGCCCTGCCTTGTCCGGCACCCGCCCGTGGCCGCCAATGACTGGGCGACCCGCGCTCGGCGGGCGTGGCGACCTCCGTACACTCACGCGCGGGTGAACCCCCGACCGATACCTCCACGCCGCACGCTCGCGGTCGGGCCACAGCGCCTCGGCGCGCGGGTGACAGCGCTCACCGTCGCCTTCGCCGTCGTCGCCGGCGTCGTCGCCGGTTGCGGCAGCGGCGACCCAGCCGACGGGCGCCCGCACCTCGGCACGGGCAACACCACCGAGACATCGATCCGCTACCACTCGCGTCGACCGACGCCGGCGACCTTCCCAGCCACCTCCGCCTCCACCACCAGCACCACTACGGCCAGCACCGTGCCCGCGTCCACCGTGACCTCCGGCCCCGGCACCCCTTCTTCGCCGCGGCCGTCGGTGTCGTGGCCGCCCTACTCGCCGCTGCCGGGGGTGTCGGGCACCGCCGCGCTCACCGGCCTAGCCATCGACGACGCCACCGCGCTACTGCCGATCGTCGCGGTCAAGATCGACAACACCCGCAAGGCCCGTGGCCAGTGGGGCCTCGACGGGGCCGACGTCGTGTTCGAGGAGAACGTCGAGTCGATCACCCGCTTCATCGCCCTGTTCCACTCGCGCCAACCGGCCGAGGTAGGCCCGGTGCGCAGTGCCCGCACCGGCGACCTGTACATCGTGGCCGCGATGAATCGCCCGGTGTTCGCCTGGAGCGGCGGCAACCGCAACGTGACCGACTGGGTGGAGTCGGCTGCAGCCGCCGGGCGGTTGGTGAACCTCAGCGCGCTGCGTGTGCGTTGCTACCGACGCGAACCCTCGCGACCGCGACCACACAACCTGGTGCTCGACATGGCCTGTGCCCGCGCCAAGGCCGGCAACGCCGGCGCGGCGCGCCCACTGTGGGGTTTCACGCACGCGGCCGGTTCAACGACGACAGCCACGGCAGCCACGACCACCACGCCGGTGACACCGACTGCGGCCGCGCCTGCGAGCGACGCGACCACGCCCGATACGGCTGGCACCACGACCCCGACCGCGCCCACAACCAACAACGCACCGCCGCCGACCTCACCGGGCACGCCGGTGGCCCAGTTCGCGGTGACGATGGACGGGGTGCGCGTCTCGTGGGCATGGGATCCCGCCGCCCGCATGTGGCTGCGCTACCAGGACGGCGCGGTGCACGTCACCGCCGGCAACGTTCCCCTGCGCTTCACCAACGTCGTCGTCGTGCACTGCCAACACATCAAGAGCCCGGCAGAGCCGCGGTCGCGCGTTCCCGTCACCGTTGGCGCGGGACGGGTGGAGGTGTACCGCGACGGCACCGTGCGCACCGGCACCTGGTCGCGCGCCGACGAGTTGGCGCCGTGGACATTCACCGCCGACGACGGCACCCCCATCCTGCTCGCGCCGGGAACCACCTTCGTCGAACTCACTCGCGCCTGACTTCACGCCTCCTGATCGACGAGGACGCCCCGCCGGCGGCGCGCGATCAACACTGCGAGCAGACCGACGGCCAGCACCCAGGCAGCCCAGGGAAGGGTCTGCCGGTTCGACCCGGTCTGGGCCAAGGTGCTGTTGTCGGCGGCCACCTGGACGACATCGAGTTGCGCGCGGTCGTGATCATCCTGGTCACCGGCGAGCTGGTCGACGGTGACGTCGTCGGTGTCGACCAACGGGTCGTCGTCGAGATTCGTGTCCGGCGCCGAGTCGTCGTCCTCGACGTCTTCGATCACCACCTCGTTCACGATCAGGTCGTACTGATCGGCACCGTCCTGGCTGATCTCGGCGCGGTTGACGTAGGAGGTCAACTTGGCGTTGTCCAACCTCGCGGTCACCACCAGCACCACCGTCTCACCGGGTTCTAGGTTGGACAGCGACCAAGTCACCCTCTGGCCGCTCGCCACGCCGCCGTGGTCGGCCGACACGAACGAGAGCCCGGCAGGCAGATCGTCGATCACTGTGATCGGACCCGAATCGACATTGCCCTGGTTCATCACCTTCAGGTTGAACACGATCGAGCTACCCAACTTGTACGACTGGCCGGTGGGCACCGTCTTCACCAGGGCGAGGTCGTAGTCGATGACCACACCTATCGGAGCGATGTCGTGGTCGTCCTCGTCGACCTGCGGGTCGTTGTACTGCGACACAGGCAGCACCGTCTGATCGATGAGCGTGTCGCCGTCGAGATCGTTGTCGGCCACCGAATCGGCATCCTCGACGTCTCCTGTGTCGGGGGCTTCATAGCCGTCGGAGTCGTATTGATCGGCCCCGTCGCTCGTGATTTCGGCGACGTTCACCCACGGACGCTGCGCGAAGTCGACGATGATCATCTCCACGTGCAGTGCGATCGAGGCGCCGGCGGCGAGATCGCTGACCGTCCAGGTGACAAGCGTGCCGGCGAGCGAAACGACGCCGCCGTTGTCAGCCGCGATCGCGTTGAGGCCGAGTGGCACTTCGTCGACGACGGTGAACCCACCTGAGGCAAGGTTGCCTTGGTTCTTGACGGTGATCGTGAACGTCGCCGAGGACGATCCGTCGAAGTCGTCAGGGCCCGTCTTCACCAGGGTGAGGTCGTAGATCATCTGCACGTCGACGAAGGCGGCGTCGGCGTCGTCCTCACCTCCCGCGTCTGGGCCCTCTGCGCCACCGGTGTCGACAACGTCGTTGGTGGGGTTCTCGGAGGTGCCGTAGCCATCGGCGCCGCCGCCGGTCTGCGAGTTGTCGTTGGTGGTCGTCGTGTCGGGTACCGAGTCGGCGTCTTCCACATCGATGTCGACCGTGTCGTACAGGTCGGCATCGTCGGCGCTGATCTCGGCGACATTTTTGAACGGGCGCTTGGTGAGGTCGTCGACGACGGCGGTGATCGTGACGGCGGTCGACCCACCCGGGTCGAGCCCGGAGAGGTTCCACGTGACGAAGCCGGCAACTGAGATGTCACCGCCGTTGCTGGCCGCGGTTGGTGTCATCCCGTCAGGCAGCGTGTCGGTGACGGTGAAGGCGCCGCTCGGCACGGTGCCCTGGTTGGTGACGGTGACGGTGAACACCACCGATCCGTCGGGTTGCATCAGCGAAGTACTGGCCACCTTGGCCAACGCCAGGTCGTACACCACATCAACTCCCACATCGGCGATGTCGGCATCGTCCTGCCCGTCGAGCGGGGTGGGGCTCGGCTGGTCGTCGGTCTCCTCGCCGGCCTCGGTGATCAGCAGGTTGTCGCTGGCGGTGCCGGGCACCGGAACCGCGAGCAGCGTCGGGTAGGGCCCGTCATTGCCGGTGTTGGTATCGGGGGTGGAGTCGATGTCGTACACGTCGACGAGGGTGGCGTCGTAGTCGTCGGCCGAGTCGGTGCTGATCTCGGCGAAGTTGCGGTACGGCCGCAGTGTGATATCGGCGATCTGCATCGTGAAGGTGCGGGTCGTCGTCGCGCCCGGTGCCAGATTGGCGACCGTCCACGTGATCGTGTTGCCGCTCACCACGCCCCCGCCGGCGCTCACCAGCGACAACCCTGCAGGCAGGGTGTCGTACACGGTGAAGTCGTTCGAGTCGACGAGGCCCTGGTTCTGCACGGTGATCGTGAACTGGATCGTGTCGTCGTACTGCACCACAGCAGAGCCGTCGTTCACCTTCACCAGCGCGATGTCGTAGACGAGCGGGAACGACAGGTCGGCGATATCGGCATCGTCCTGCGGATCGCCGTTGTCGTTGCCCGCCTCACCGATGACCAGGTTGTCGATACCGGTGCCAGGGTCGGACAACAGCACCGGGTAGCTGCCGTCGTTGGCTGTGTTGGCGTCGGGCGTGGAGTCGACATCGGCGGTGTTGTAGTCGGCCGACGAATCGGCACTGATCTCGGCGAAGTTGCGATAGGGA
The DNA here is from genome assembly GCA_963169215.1 of Actinomycetota bacterium. Classification (GTDB taxonomy): domain Bacteria; phylum Actinomycetota; class Acidimicrobiia; order Acidimicrobiales; family Ilumatobacteraceae; genus UBA668. Next base: position 613 of record CAUJEE010000135.1, on the reverse strand, counting down.
CGCTGGGTGAAGTCGCTCACCGTCACCGCATAGCTGCGCGTGGTCGTATCCCCCGGGTCGACATTGCCGATCGTCCAGGTGATGGTGCGCGTGCCCGAGTTCCACACCCCACCGCCGGCAATGGGCAGCACCGGCGTGAGTCCGACCGGCACCAGGTCGACAATCGTGAAGTCGCTACTCGGCACGGTGCCCTGGTTCTGCACTGTGAGAGTGAATGTCGCCGTGCCGGTGTAGAGGCCGTCGACAGCCAAAGAGGTGGCATCGACCACCTTCACCAGCGCCAGGTCGTAGGTGACGTCGACGTTCACGTCGGCGATATCGGCATCGTCCTGCGGATCGTTGTTGTCGTTACCCGCCTCACCGATGAGCAGATTGTCGATGCCGCTGCCGGGCGCGGCGCCCACCGTGGGATACGTGCCGTCGTTGCCGGTGTCGGCGTCGGGCGTCGAGTCGACGTCGGTCAGGCCGTACAGCTCGGCCGAGTCGTCGCTGATCTCGGCCAGGTTGCGGAAGGGCCGCAGGTTGATGTCGGTGATCGTCGCCGAGTAAGTGAACGTCGCTTGTGTCGAGCCAGCCAGGCTGGAGGTGACGTTCCAGGTGATCGTGCGGTTCA
>CAUJEE010000134.1 GCA_963169215.1 Actinomycetota bacterium | reverse complement strand
CGTGCTGCACGTGTTGTTCTTCCCGTTCATCATCATCATCTTCATGGCGATCCACTTCTGGCGTGTCCGCAAAGACGGCGGCATCTCCGGGCCGCTGTGAGCGAGGGAGACGAGCAATGACCGAGATCCCCGAACACTTGCTGAAGCGGGCCCAGGCTGCCCGCGAGAAGGCCGGCGCCGATTCCGACGCGCCGGCAGGCGGTGCGGCCGCGGATACAGGCGACGCGGCTGCGGCCGACCCGCGCATCCCCGCGCACCTGCTCGAGCGCAGCAAGGCGCGCAAAGCCGCCGGTGACGGTGGTGGCGATGGCGGCGGCGCAGTGGCGGTGCAGGAGAAGGTCGCCAGCGTGGTGGGCGCGGCGCCCAGCGGCGGCGGCGTGCCGCTCGCGGCCGGCCCCGGTGGGCACACCCAGCGCCTGCTCACCGTGGTGAAGAGCGGCTCGATCCAAGAGACCAAGGCCACCCCGGTCGACAAGGTGCACACCTGGCCGCACCTGCTGGTGGTCGAGTTTGTCGCCGCCCTCGGCTGCTTGTCGTTCCTGTTCTTCTTCTCCGTGTTCGTCAATGCGCCGTTGCTGGAGCAGGCCAACATCAACGAGACTCCCAACCCGTCGAAGGCGCCGTGGTACTTCCTCGGTCTGCAGGAACTGCTCACCATGTTCCACCCGATGGTGGCCGGGGTCACCATCCCCGGCGTTGGGCTGATCGCGTTGATGCTCGCTCCGTACATCGACAAGAACCCCTCCAACAAGCCGGAAGATCGCAAGTTCGCGACCTCGCTGATGACCGTGCACCTGATGTTCTGGGCGGTGCTGGTGATCATCGGCTCGTTCTTCCGTGGTCCTGGTTTCAACTTCACGCTGCCGTGGCGCGACGGCATCTTCTTCGAACTGTGAGGCCCCCGCTGTCATGAGCTCTTCCGCCATCATCGCCATCGCCGTCGCAGCCGCCGTGCTGCTGGCGGCCGTGGTGCTGTTCGGGGCCGCCCGTCGCAGCGACGTGCGCGGCGCCGGTGCCCTCAGCCGCGAGACGCGCCGCCGCGACCGCGACTCCGACATCGACCTTCCCCCGAGTGGGCGCGACATCGAGCGTGCCGCGGCGGGCATGCGCGCCCCGGCGGTACCGCCACCGGCCGCGCCGGCGGTGTGGGTCGCCCCCGATCCCGAAGAACTCGGTGTCAGCCGCCGCCAGTTCCTCAACCGGGCCACCGTCACGCTGATGGGCACCAGCATCCTCACCTTCGCTGCAGCCAGCTTCGTCGCCTTCTTGTGGCCTACGGCCGCACCGGTGTTCGGCGGAAAGGTGAGCGTCGGCAAGAAGGACGACATCCTCGCCAGCATCCGCGCCAACGGTGGCTTCTTCTACTCGTCGAGCGCACGCTCGTACATCACGCTCTACCCCACCGAGGCATTGCCCAAGGCCAAGGGCGTGGCCGAATACGAGTCGCTGATCTCGGGCTTGGAGGAAGGCCTCATCGCCTCCTACCAGAAGTGCCCGCACCTGGGTTGCCGAGTGCCCGACTGCAAGAGCAGCCAGTGGTTCGAGTGCCCGTGCCACGGGTCGCAGTACAACCGCGTGGGCGAGAAGAAGAGCGGCCCCGCACCACGTGGCATGGACCACTTCGCACTCACCGTCAGCGGGTCGGGCGACGTCGTCATCGACACTTCGGTGGTGTTCGTCGGCCCACCGATCGGCGTCAACACCACCGGCCAAGAGGCCGAGGGTCCGCACTGCATCACCGGTGGAGGTAGCCACTGATGGTCGCGCTCACCACGACCGCGGTCGCCTGGGTGCTCTGCGCACTGATCATCGTCGGGTGGCTGGTGTATCTGCTGCTCAACGTGCTCAGCGCGCGACGCGAGCTCGGCTCGGAGATCGAGGTCGCTCCCAACCGTAAGCAGTACTACGACGACGACGTGCTCGAGGGTTCGCGCCTCGAGCGCATGCAGATCCTGGCCGTGCTGTTCCTGATCACCCTGGTGATCGGTCTACCGCTGTACTGGATGCTCGAACCCGACCGCCAGGCGGGCGCCGTCTCGGGCCAGGCCGAGCGCTTCCGCTGGTGGGGTGAAGAGCTGTTCATGCCCACCGCCGAGGGTGGGTTCGACTGCGCCAGCTGCCATGGAGGCATGGAGGCCGGAGGCGGGCAGGCGGCCTACGCGATCACCGACCCGAACACCGGCGAGGTGACGGCAGTGCAGTGGTACGCCCCTGCGCTGAACACCATCTACTACCGCTACAGCAAGGAGGAGGTGCGCTTCATCCTCAACTACGGGCGGCCCTTCTCGCCGATGTCGGCTTGGGGCGCGCCGGGCGGCGGCCCGATGACCGAGCAGAACATCGAGACCCTCTTGGTGTACATCGAGAGCATCCAGATCGAGCCCGAGAGCTGTGTCGGCGACGAGGCGTTCGTGAAGGACGCCGATCCTTACGTGTGTGATGGCGGCGTGCTGCCGCAGGCCACGCAGGACGACATCAGCGCGGCCGTTGCCGCCTACCAGGAGGACAACCCGGGGGCGAGCGAGGGCGAGGCGCTGTTCAACCTGGAGCTGGCCTCCGGCGCGTACAGCTGCGCCCGCTGTCACACCCCCGGCTGGAGCTACGGCCAACCGGGCGTTTCCGCCCAGGGCGCCTTCGGATGGAACCTCACCGGTGGTTCTGCAGCGAGCCACTTCCCGAGCGAGCAGGACATGATCACCTTCATCAAGAACGGCTCGTCGAACGGCAAGAAGTACGGCATGCAGGGCCAAGGAAGCGGCCGCATGCCTGGTTTCGGCCATGTGCTCACCGATGAGCAGATCGAGGCCATCGTCGAATACGTGCGAGGTCTGTGATGAGTGCACTACTGGCTGTCAACTGGGAGTGGGAGCTGCGTGGCACGCTCATCGTCATCATCGCGGTGGCGGTGTTGCCGGGCAGCATCTACCTGATCCTCGCCACCAACATGGGGGGCCGCCTCGGGTTCCTCGTCGCGATGTCGGCGCTCGCCGGGTGGATGTTCATCCTCGGTGGAGTGTGGTGGATCTACGGCAAGGGCCTGCTGGGCGACGACAGCACATGGCGACCGGTCGACGGGGCGACGATCATCCGCGACTCGGGCCGATTGTCCGATGTCGGCATTCTCCCGTCGGACGAACCATTCGATCCGACCGGCGACCCGACGGTCGACGCCGCGGCTGTGCAGGACGCGTTGCAGTCGAACGGCTGGCTGAAGCTCGACCCGGCACTGCCCTCCTATCAGCAGGCCGGCTCGGCCGGCAGCGCGATGGTCGAGTCGTCGGAGGTGTTCGCCAGCGGAGAGTTCACGGTGGTGGGCGTGTTCGACAAGGGCGGTGAGCGCAGCCCCACCTTCTGGGACGGCCGCATCGACTTCCTCGCCTTCTTCCACGAGCCGCACTACTCGGTGGTCGAGATCGCGCCGCTGGTGCCGCAGCGCTCGGAGCCGGGCCGCGCGCCTGCCCGGGCGGTGATCGACACCAGTCGTCCGCACGAGTACGTGTACATGATCCGCGACCTAGGGCAAAAGCGCGTGCCCTCGGCGATCATCTGCATCCTGTCGCTGGTGATCCTGCTCGTGCTGTGCTGGTTGATGCACACCCGCGACCGTCGCGCCGCGGCCAACCGTGCTGCGCCGGCTTTGCCTGCAAAGGAGTGACCCGATGGGTCAGTACCTGCCGATCGTCTGCTTGCTGGTGTTGGCGGTGCTGTTCGGTGTGCTGAGTTTCGTCGCTTCCCGCTTGTTGGCGCCGCGACGGCCGTCGGCGGCCAAGCAGGCTCCTTACGAGTGCGGCATCGTGCCCAGCCGCGAGACACCTGAGCGCTTCCCCGTGACCTTCTACGTGGTCGCGATGCTGTTCATCATGTTCGACATCGAGCTGATCTTCATCTACCCGTTCGCTGTCGACCGGCGCTTCCTCGGCGTGTTCGCGCTGTGGGAGATGCTCGCCTTCAGCGTCGTGTTCTTCTTCGCGTTCGTGTACGTCATCGCCCGCGGCGCGCTCGACTGGGGTCCGGTTACCGTTCAGCGTCGCCTCGACGGGGCCACCTCACCCGAGCGCACCAGCACCAGCACGATCCGTCGGGTTGGTCTCGAAGGCCGCCCGGAGGCCGCCGCGTGAGCCTGGTCAAAGACATCGCCGCCGACGGGCTCGGTGGAATACCGCACAACGCGATCACGGCCAAGATCGAAGATCTGGTCAAGTGGGCGCGAAGTCGCAGCTCGTGGCCGGCGTCGTTCGGCCTGGCGTGCTGCGCGATCGAGATGATGGCCACCGGCGCGGCGCACTACGACCTCAGCCGCTTCGGGATGGAGGTGTTCCGCGCCTCGCCGCGCCAGGCCGACATCATGATCGTCGCCGGTCGGGTGAGCCAGAAGATGGCGCCGGTGTTGCGCCAGGTGTACGACCAGATGATGGAGCCCAAGTGGGTGATCAGTATGGGTGTGTGCGCCAGCAGCGGGGGGATGTTCAACAACTACGCGATCGTGCAGGGCGTCGACCAGGTGGTGCCCGTCGACGTGTATGCCCCCGGCTGCCCGCCCACGCCGGAGACGCTGATCCACGCGATCGAGACCCTGCACCAGAAGATCGAGGACGGCGAACTGCTCAAGCGCCGCCGGGCGAGCGGTGCCGGCGCCAATCTGCACGTGACGGAGATCCCGGCCGGCGCAGAGCCGGTGCCGGTGATACTCGGGGTGCGGTGACCAGGTGACGCAGTACGGAGTGCCCGAATCGGACAGCCGCGGCCAACGCGTGTTGCACCCCGCACGTGAGCAGTACCTGCCCACTGTGCGGGCGCTGCTCGCCGACGGCTTCGAGGTGTGCGCCGATCTCACCGCCGTCGACTACCTCACCTTCCCCCAGCGCAGCCTGCCCGCCGGTGTGGTGGGTGAGAGGTTCGAGGTGGTGGTGAACCTGTTGTCGATCGAGCGGCGTGAGCGCATCCGCGTGCGCGTGCAGGTGCCCGCCGCCGACCCAACGCTGCCGACGCTGTTCGACATGTACCCGGGCACCGAGGCGATGGAGCGCGAGGTGTTCGACATGTTCGGCATCGGTTTCACCGACCACCCCGATCTCACCCGCATCCTGATGCCCGAGGACTGGGACGGCTACCCGCTGCGCAAGGACTACGACCAAGGCTCGATACCTGTCCAATTCAGCACCGACTTCGCACAGAGCGACCGATCGGGGTGAACGACATCGTGGCCACGATTCGCGCCGGTAACGACCCCGCCCAAGGGTTGCGGCCGCGCAGCGAGCTGAACGCCCGCGAGCTGCTGCGCGAGGTGGGTGCGGTGCTGCGCATGAGCGAGGCCGAGGCGGCCAAGCTCGGCGACATCCCCGTCGACCCGGCCGACGACCAGACGATGATCATCAACATGGGGCCGCAACACCCCAGCACCCACGGTGTGCTGCGCCTGATGCTCGAGTTGCAGGGCGAGACCGTGCTGCGCTGCAAGCCGATCATCGGCTACCTGCACACCGGCATGGAGAAGACGGGGGAGAGCCTCACCTATCTGCAGGGCGGCACCAACGTCACGCGCATGGACTACCTCAGCCCGCTCAACAACGAGTTGGTGTTCAGCATGGCGACGGAGAAGTTGCTGGGCATCGAGGACGACATCCCCGAACGGGCGGTGTGGATGCGGATGCTGCTCAGCGAGCTGAACCGGATGAGCAGCCACCTGCTGTTCCTCGCCACCAACGGCATGGACATCGGCGCAGTGAGCATGATGATCTACGGCTGGCGTGAGCGCGAAGAGGTGTTGCGCTTCTTCCAGAAGGTCACCGGCCTGCGGATGAACCACAACTTCATCCGTCCCGGCGGGGTCGCCGCCGACCTACCACCTGGCTGGCGCGACGACGTGTTGCAGATCCTCGACATGTTGCCCGACCGGCTGGAGGAGTACGACACGTTGATGACGGGGCAGCCGATCTGGCGCGACCGTCTGCAGGGTGTGGGCGTGATCACTCCCGAAGAGGCATTGGCCCTCGGTGCCACCGGACCGATCCTGCGCAGCACAGGCGTGGCCTGGGACCTGCGTCGCGACCAGCCCTACCTGCGCTACCCGGAAGTCGATTTCGACGTCATCGTCGGCAGCTACGGCGATTGCTTCGACCGCTACGCGATCCGCTTCCACGAGATCCGCGAGAGCATGAAGATCGTGCGTCAGATCCTCGACCGGATGCCCGGCGGCGACTACCGCATCCAGCACAAGAAGATCACCCCACCGCCGCGGGCGCGCATCGACGAGAGCATGGAGGCCTTGATCCACCACTTCAAGATCTTCACCGAGGGCTTCAAGGTGCCCGAGGGCGAGGTGTACGTGGCGATCGAGAGCCCGCGCGGCGAGATCGGCTGCTACATCGCCAGTGACGGCTCGGCCACGCCGTACCGCATGCACGTGCGTGCCCCGACGTTCGTGAACATCCAGTGCCTGCCGCACATGATGCGCGGCGGATTGGTGGCCGACGCGGTGGCTGTGATCAGCTCGGTCGACCCGGTGTTGGGAGAAGTCGACCGATGAGGGTGCTCGGTACCAGTAGGTGGATGTCATGAGCCGGTTCAACGACGACAACCTGCGCTTGGCCAAAGAGATCATCGGGCGCTACCCGAAGGCACGCTCGGCCACCATCCCGCTGCTGCACCTCGCCCAGCAGCAAGAGGGGCACCTCTCCGACGAGGCGATGGCCCACGTCGCCGAACTGGTCGGTGCCACCCCGGCGGAGGTGCTGGGCACCGCGTCGTTCTACGAGATGTTCAAGTTCGAGCCGGTCGGCCGCTACCTGATCAACATCTGCGGCACGATGTCGTGCGCCCTCGGCGGCAGTGACGAACTGCTCGCCCACGCGGAGAAGGTGCTCGGTGTGAAGGTGGGCGGAACCACCGCCGACGGCCTGTTCACCCTCGAGCGCGCCGAGTGTCAGGCGGCGTGCACCGAGGCACCGAACATGCAGGTGAACTACCGCCACTGTCACCGGATGACCAACGAGCTGTTCGACCGCCTGGTCGACGACCTGCGCAGCGGGCGGCGCGACGGCGACATCCCGGCTCATGGCACGCTCGCCCGTGTGCGCCAGCAGATCCCCGCCGAGCGAGCGGTGGGCCCGGCCGCCCTCGACGATCGCGGTGCGCCGGCGTGGCTGCCTGCCAAGGAGGTCGGCGGATGAGCAGCTATCGCTGGGCCGCGGGCTACATCGACGACGGTGATCGGCCGAAGATCGTCACCTCGCGGTTCCACCTGGAAGACAGCTACACGCTCGAGCGCTACCTGGCCACTGGTGGTTACCAGGCGCTCCGCCATGCGCTGGCGCGTACGCCGGCAGAGGTGCACGACGAGGTGCGCGGGGCCACCGTGCTCGGCCGTGGCGGTGCCGGATTCCCCGCGGGCACGAAGTGGGGGCTGATGCCCGCCGACAAGTACCCGCGCTACCTGGTGGTGAACGGCGACGAGAGCGAGCCGGGCACCTACAAGGATCGCCTGCTGATGGAACTCGATCCGCATCAGCTGATCGAGGGCAGCCTGATCGCCGCCTACGCCGTCGGCCTGGCGCAGGTGTTTCTCTACATCCGCGGCGAGATGCCGCTGGCTCACGAACGCGTGGCCACCGCGCTCAACGAGGCCTACGTCGCGGGCTACGTGGGCAAGAACATCCTCGGCACCGACTTCAGCGTCGACATCGTGCTGCACTGGGGTGCAGGTGCGTACGTGGTGGGCGAGGAGACCGCGCTGATCGAGAGTCTCGAGGGCAAGCGTGGCGAGCCACGTCTGAAGCCGCCGTACTTCCCGGCGGCGATCGGTCTCTACGGCCAACCGACGATCGTCAACAACGTCGAGACTCTGTCGAACCTGCCCTGGATCATGGCCAACGGTGCGGCCGAATACGTCCGCATCGGCACCGAGACCAGCCCGGGCACGCGCATGGTGGCCGTGAGCGGCCACGTCGAACGCCCCGGCGTGTTCGAGATCGTCAACGGCACCACCACGTTCCGCGACCTGATCTACGGCGACGACTTCTGCCGCGGCATCCGCAACGGCAATCAGCTGAAGGCATTCGTGCCCGGCGGCGGGTCGGCGCCGTGGTTCACCGCCGAACAACTCGACCTGCCGTTCGAAGGCAAGCTGGTGGGCGCCGCCGGTTCGATGCTCGGGTCGGGGGCGATCATGGTGATGGACCACACCACCGACATCCCCGCCGCCGCGCTCACTCTCACCCGCTTCTACGCCCACGAGAGCTGCGGCCAGTGCACCCCTTGCCGCGAGGGTGGCACCTGGCTGGAGCGCGTGCTGCAGCGTGTGGTCGACGGCCGCGGCACCAGCGCCGACCTGGCGCAGATGAAGGAGATCGGAACGTCGATCTGTCCGGGTGAGTTCCCGCACGCGTCCAGTTCGCGCCACGGCCTCGATGCGACGCCGTTCCCCTACAAGATGACCACCATCTGCTTCGTCGGCCCGTCGGCCTATGCCCCGGTGCACTCCGCGCTCACCTTGTTCCCCGAGGAGTTCGCGGCCAGGGTGCGCGACCGTGTGCAGATCCCTGTGACGGCGGTGCAGTGAGATGAGCGACACGGTGAAGCCCACGGAGACCACCCCGCAAGTGGCGAGCGACCCCGACGCGGTGTCGATCACCGTCAATGGCGTCGAGCACGCCGCCCGCAAGGGACAGCTGCTGATCGATGCGTTGGCCGACGCCGGCGAGTACGTGCCTCGCTTCTGCTACCACGAGCGCCTCAGCCCGGTCGGCAAGTGCCGCATGTGCCTGGTCGAGTGCGACACCGGCCGCGGCCCGGCGATCACAGTGTCGTGCATGGTGCCCGTCGCGCCCGGCATGAAGGTCGACACGCAGGGCGAGACAACCAAGCGCATGCAGGAAGGCGTGCTCGAGTTGTTCCTCGCCAACCACCCACTCGACTGCCCGGTGTGCGACAAGGGAGGCGAGTGCCCGCTGCAGGACCAGGCGGTGAGCCACGGCCCGGGGGAGAGCCGCTACCTGGAGGAGAAGCGTCACTTCGAGAAGCCGATCGCAGTCAGCGACCTGGTGTACCTCGATCGCGAGCGGTGCATTCTCTGCGACCGCTGCACTCGCTTCGCCGACGAGGTGGGTAGCGATGCGCTGATCCACTTCGCCGGCCGGGGAAACAACACGTACATCACGACCTTCCCCGATCAGCCCTTCGCCAGCTACTTCAGCGGCAACACGGTGCAGATCTGCCCGGTGGGAGCGCTCACTGCTCGCCCATACCGCTTCAAGGCTCGCCCGTGGGATCTTCGCCAGCAGGAGAGCACGTGCACAACCTGCGCGGTGGGCTGTCGTATCGCGGTGCAGTCGAGTCACGACGAGGTGCTGCGCCACCTGGGTGTCGACAGCGACCCGGTGAACCACGGCTGGTTGTGCGATCGCGGGCGGTTCAACTACGAGCAGCTGCACAGTGCCGATCGCGTGCTGCAGCCGCTGGTGCGCGCCGGTGACGACTTGCTGCCCGCCACCTGGAGCGAGGCGCTTGCCGAGGCGGCGACGGCGCTGGGCGCAGCGAAGGCGGCTGGCGGAGCGGGCAGCATCGCCGTGCTCGGTGGTGCCCGCGGCACGAACGAGGACGCCTACGCCTGGGCGCGTCTCGCGCACGAAGTGATCGGCACTCCCAACGTCTACGCACAGATGGGCGACGGCCTGCCCGCCGACCTGCTCGTGCTCGAACGGGCCACCATCGACGAGGCGGCCGCAGCCTCCACCGTGGTGCTGATCGGGCCCGATCTGAAAGAAGAGCTGCCGGTGCTGTACCTGCGCCTGCGCGAGGCGGCGGTCAAGGGGCGTACGCGGTTGCTCGAGTTCACGCCCAAGCTGTCGGGTCTCAGCACCGTCGCCTGGCGCAGCATCGCCTACGAGCCGGGCACACTCACCGCCGCAATCGACACGGCCCTGGCCGACGACCAGATCGCCGCGCAACTGGCCAGCGGGCCGGTGGTGGTGGTGGCCGGGCGGGCCAACCTGGCCGAGTCGTCGACCGCCACCGTGCAGGCCGTGCGGACAGTTCTCGCCAAGGTGCCCGGCAGCACGGTTCTGCCCGCCTTCCGTCGCGGCAACGTGATCGGTGCGTTGCAGGTGGGCATGCGACCCACCGAGGGTGGCCTCGACACGCGCGGTGTGCTGCAAGCCGCCGCCGATGGTGGCATCGAGTGCCTGGTGTTGCTCGGCGCCGACCCGGTGGCCGACTTCCCCGACGCCGATCTTGCCCGCCGGGCACTGGCCGGGGCCCGCCGAGTGATCGCCGTCGACACCTTCCTCACCGCGTCGAGTGCCCAGGCCGACGTGGTGCTCGCCGCTTGCGCCTTCGCCGAGAAGGCCGGTACTACTACCAACATCGAGGGGCGAGTCTCGCCCGTCGCCCGGCAGGTGACCCCGGCCGGGTCGACGCGGCCCGACTGGATGATCGCCGTCGAGTTGGCCGAGGCGCTGGGGGGCGATCTCGGTTACGACGACGTCGGCCAGATCACAGCCGACATCGCCGAGAACGTCGACGGCTACACGCGGGTCACGCCCGAGGCACTGTCAGCGGCAGCCGACGGTGTTGTCGCCTACGCCCCCACCGGCATCGGTCCGGTCGCGTTGCTCGCCGGCGAGGCCCCGGCACGCAGCTCCTACGACTTCCGCCTCATCGTCAGCCGCACGCTCTACGACCAGGCCGAGGGCACCGCCCACTCGCCGTCGTTGGCTCATCTGACCACGGCCACGACGGTGCACGTCAACCCGCTCGATCTCGGTCGCATCGGCACCACCGACGGGGCGACGGTGAAGCTCACCAGCTCGAAGGCGTCGGTGGTGTGCACCATCACCGGCGACGAGAGCGTGCTGCGCGGTACGGCGTGGATGCCGTTCCGCCACCCGGGGGTCGACCCGCGTGAACTGATCGACTGCTTCGCGCACACCACCGATCTGCGAATCGAGAACCCGTGATGTTCGCCGTCGACTCGCTCCTCGACGACATCGAGTTCGTCAGCATCGAGTTCCTGATCGTCGTCATCAAGGTTGTGGTCGTGTTCGTCGTCGGCCTCGTCGGCACGATGCTGATGGTGTGGTTCGAGCGCAAGGTCATCTCCTTCATGCAGAACCGCATCGGCCCCGACAAGGCCGGCCCCAAGGGTGTGCTGCAGACCTTGGCCGACGGCCTCAAGTTGTTCTTCAAGGAAGGCCTGGTACCAGACCAAGCCGACCGTTTCGTGTACAAGCTCGCGCCCTATCTCGCTTTTGTGCCGGCCTTCTTGGTGTGGAGCGTGATCCCACTCGGCGGCGACTTCAGCGGCGGCAAGGACGGCACGGTCGAGATTCTTGGTCGGGCCACCAAGCTGCAACTGGCCGACCCGCCGATCGGCGTGCTCTTGCTGTTGGCGCTCAGCAGCGTCGCCGTCTACGGCATCATGCTCGCCGGCTGGAGCTCGGGGTCGAAGTACCCGCTGCTCGGTTCGGTGCGCGCCTCGGCGCAGATGGTGAGCTACGAAGCCGCGCTCGGCCTCAGCCTGGCCTGCGTGATCCTGATGAGCGGCACGCTGAGCACCAGCGGCATCGTCGCCAGCCAATACAGCATCAGCCGCTGGAGCGTGGTCACCACCGGGGTGCTCCCGTTCGTGATCTTCCTCATCGCAGCCACGGCGGAGATGAACCGGCCACCGTTCGATCTGGTGGAAGCCGAACAGGAGTTGGTGGGCGGATTCAACACCGAGTACTCGAGCTTCCGCTTCGCCCTGTTCTTCCTGGCCGAGTTCATGAACACGATCACGATGAGCGGTGTCATCGTGACCCTGTTCTTCGGTGGGCCGCAGCCGGTGAAGATCGCTGGGCGCGACGACGTGCTGTTCTTCCTCGGCCCGGTCAGCGGCACGGTGTGGCTGTTGTTGAAGGTGCTCGTGTTCCTCTACCTGTTCGTCTGGTTCCGGGCCACGCTGCCGCGTCTGCGCTACGACCAACTGATGCACCTCGGCTGGCGGGTGCTGATCCCGATCTCACTGGCCTGGTTCATGCTGCTCGCCTTCTTCCGCGTCGGCCAGGACGAAGACTGGAACCGAGTTGTCATCGGCGGTGCCGGGCTGGCAGTGATCCTCGGTTGCGCGGGGCTCTTGCAGCTGGCCGGGAAGGTCTCGGCGCGCAATCGCGAGCGAGAGGGAGCGATGTACTGATGGGCTACCTCGACGGCTTCCTCGTCACGCTCAAGCAGCACCGCGTCTTCGGCGGCGAGCGCGTAACCACGCCGTATTCGGGTGGCCGCGTCTTCAAGCGGGGCAAGAAGATCGAGGGGCGTGACGAGAAGATCGACAAGCCCGAGCGGCTGCACGGTCGCCATGTGCTCAACCGCTACGACGACGGCATGGAGAAGTGCATCGGGTGCGAGTTGTGCGCGGGGGTGTGCCCGGCGAAGTGCATCCATGTGCGCGGCGCCGACAACGACCCGCAGAACCCGACGTCACCCGGCGAGCGCTTCGGCTTCGTGTACGAGATCAACTACCTGCGTTGCATCCACTGCGACCTGTGCGTCGAGGCTTGCCCCACTGAGGCGATCACCGAGAGCAAGCTGTTCGAGTTCAGCTTCACCAGCCGTAGCGACGCGGTGTACACCAAGCGCGAACTGCTGGTGGGCGACGACGGCAAGCCAAGGCAGTTGCCGTGGGAAGACTGGCGCGAAGGTGAGGACGCGCACACGAGTGGCTGGATGCGGGCGACGGCCCCGGGAGGCGATGCCGACTTCGTCGGTCAGGTCGGCTGGAGTGCCGAGCTGGGCTACGGGGTGCGGGCCGCGGAAGAGGCGGCCGACTGATGGAGCTGTTCGTGTTCGTCGTCGCCGGGGCGATGGTGCTGGGCGGGGCACTCGGCGTTGTGGTGCGTACCCATCCGGTGCATGCCGCGCTCAGCCTGATTCTCACCCTGTTCGGCGTGGCCGTGCTGTTCGTGGCGCAGGAGGCACACTTCCTCGCAGCCGTCGAGGTCATCGTGTACGCAGGCGCGATCGTGGTGCTGTTCTTGTTCGTCATCATGCTGCTTGGCGTCGACAAGACCGAAGACCTGCGCATCGAACCATTTCGTGTGCAGCGCCCGGTGGCAGTGGTGGTCGGCGTGGCGCTCGTGTCGCTGGTCGGCCTCGCCGTGATCGCCTCGCGGGAGCGGACGGTCCGAGTCGCCGAGCCGCTCGACGTGGTCGCGCAAGACCCGGCCGACGGCAATGTGCGGGCCATCGCGCGTGACGTGTTCGGCGAGCACGTGCTCGCCTTCGAACTCACCTCGGTGCTGCTCGTGATCGCAGTCGTCGGCACGGTGATCCTCGCCCGTCGGCCGCGCAAGGGCGAACTGATCGGGAGCGGGAAGTGATCGCGTTCACTCTCCCCCAGCCGACACCCACCTGGTATCTGCTGCTGGCCGCGGTGCTCTTCGCGATCGGCGTGGTGGGAGTGATGGTGCGCCGCAACCCCTTGGTGCTGTTCATGTGCGTCGAACTGATGCTCAACGCGGTGAACCTCAGCTTCGTCGCCTTTGCCCGACAGATGGGTGACGTGGGCGGGCAGAGCACGGTGTTCTTCGTGATGGTGGTCGCAGCCGCCGAAGTAGTGGTGGGCCTTGGTGTGGTCGTCGCCATCCTGCGTCGGCGCCCGACCGCCACCACCGACGACATGACCGAGTTGAAGGGCTGATGCGATGCTCGACGTCGTCTGGTTGATTCCCGCGCTGCCCCTGGCCGGCTTCTTGACCATCCTCGTGTTCGGCCGCCGATTGGGCGATCCGAAGGCGGGGTACGTAGCCACAGCGGTCGTGGCGGCGTCGTTCGTCGTCTCCCTCGGGGTGCTGTTCGACCTGCTCGGCAGCGACGCCGAGGAGCGGGCCCACGTCAGTCGTCTGTTCACCTGGGTGCCGCTCGCGGGCAAGTCGATCGACCTCGCCTTCCTCGCCGATCCGCTGAGCCTCACGATGTGCCTGTTCGTCACCGGCATCGGGGCGCTGATCCACCTCTACGCGGTGGGCTACATGCGCGGCGACCCGCGCTTCAGCAAGTTCTTCTTGTACCTCAACCTGTTCGTGTTCAGCATGTTGATGCTGGTGCTCGGCGCGAACATGCTCGTGACCTTCCTCGGGTGGGAGGGCGTCGGCGCGTGTTCGTACTTCCTCATCTCCTTCTGGCACGAGAAGGAGAGCGCGGCCACTGCCGGCAAGAAGGCGTTCGTGACCAACCGTGTCGGCGACTGGGGTTTCATGATGGCGATGTTCTTCGCCTTCTGGGCCGTCGGGTCGCTCGACTACTCGGTGCTCAACAGTTCGGCTCTTTCGCAGTCGACGGCGACGGCCATCGTGCTGTTCGCCTTCGTCGGCGCGTGCGGCAAGAGCGCGCAGCTGCCGCTCTATCTCTGGCTGCCCGACGCGATGGAGGGCCCCACCCCGGTGTCGGCCCTGATCCATGCGGCGACGATGGTCACCGCCGGGGTGTACCTGATGTGTCGCATCAGCCCGCTGTTGCATGTCGCCGACTCGTATGCCGGCACGGTGATTGCCGTGGTCGGGGCCGCGACAGCGCTGTTTGCCGCCACCATCGCCGTTGCCCAGCACGACATCAAGAAGGTGCTCGCCTACTCCACCGTCAGCCAACTGGGCTACATGTTCCTCGCCGTCGGGTCGGGTGCCTATGTGGCCGCAGTGTTCCACATGGTGACCCACGCCTTCTTCAAGGCGCTGTTGTTCCTCGGCGCCGGTTCGGTGATCCACGGCATGCATCACGAGCAGGACATGCGCCGCATGGGTGCGCTGCGGCGGCTGATGCCGATCACCGCGGGCACGTTCATCGTCGGCTGGCTGGCGATCGCCGGGGTGCCGCCCTTCGCCGGTTTCTGGAGCAAGGACGAGATCCTGCTCGCCGCTTACGACAAGCACATCGTGTTGTGGGTCGTGGGCCTGGTCACCGCGTTGCTCACCGCCTACTACATGACCCGCCAGGTGATCATGGTGTTCTACGGCAAGGCCCGCTGGCACGATGCGCACGCTGAGCACGGTGCCGCTGGCGACTCGCCGCACGAGAGCCCGTGGACGATGGTGACCCCGCTGGTGGTGCTGGCCGTGCTGTCTGTGCTCGGCGGGGCGCTGAACCTGCCGTTCGAGAAGAGCACCGAACGCCTCGGGCACTGGCTCGAGCCGGTGGTCGGTGAACACCACTCCGACACCGCCAAGCTGCCGCTGGCGATCGTCGCCATCGCCGTCGGTCTGATCGGGATCATCGCCTCCTACCTGGTGTACGCGAGGCACAAGGCGAAGGCGATCGAGCCGCAATTCCTGGCCGAAGCTTGGGGCTACGACCGGGCGGTTAGCAGGTTCATGGGTGGTCCCGGACGTCGGCTGTTCGACGGCGTGGCTTGGGCCGACGCCCGCGTCGTCGACGGGGCGGTGAACGGAGTCGGCACCATCGTGCGCGGCACCGCGGGGAAGGTCCGCCGACTGCAAACCGGCAACGTCCGCTCGTACGCAGCGGCGATCGCCGCTGGCGTGGTGCTGCTGCTGGTGTGGTTCGTGATCCTGCGGGGGAT
>CAUJEE010000133.1 GCA_963169215.1 Actinomycetota bacterium | reverse complement strand
ATGGATGTCAGCGGCGGATATCAGGGACGGATGTCAGGGGCGGATATCAGGGACGGATATCAGGGACGGATGTCAGGGGCGGATGATGGCGAAGCTGCCGGTGGCGCTGGCCACCAGCCGTCCGGTGTCGTCGTGCGTGGTGGCCTGCAGGTGCACGATCTGGCGGCCGGCGTGCAGGATCTTCGCCTCGGCGTGCAAGCGGCCCGATCTGGCCGCGCGGTGGAAGCGGGTGTGGATCTCGATCGTCGCGCAGTGGCAACCCTCGTCGACCACCGACATCGTCGCGGCGCCCATCGCCGTGTCCATCAGCGTGAACGCCACCGCGCCGTGGCTGACCGAGTTGGGGTTCATGTGTCGGTCGTCGAGTTCGAGCGTGGCCGTGGCCCGGCCGTGCTCGCTCTGCACGCTGAAGCCGAAGTGCTGCTGGAGGGGGAACGACGGTGGTTCGTGGGGTGTGTTCATCACGTCTCCCCGCGCCGGACCATCGCTCAGATCTCGACCCGGGTGCCCACCTCGAACACCCGGTCGTGGGGCAGGTTGAAGAAGCGCACGGCGCTGTCGGCGCCGCGGTTGAGCATCACGAACAGGTGCTCACGCAGTGGGTTCATCCCGGGTGCCTTGCCGGCGATGATCGACTCGTGACCGATGAAGTAGGTGACGTTGTCGGGGTCGTACTCGAGGCCGCGCTCATCGATTGCCGCGAGGGCCGAAGGGACGTCGGGCTCGTCCATGAAGCCGTACTCCAACTGCACCTCGAAAACACCCGGCTCGACCTTGGTGACGACCGCCCTGTCTTCCTCCGCCACGCGGGGCACGTCGGCGGTCTCAACCGACACGATCAGCGTGGTCTTGTGCAACACCTTGTTGTGGCGCAGGTTGTTCACCAGCGCGGGTGGTGCCTTGCCCAGGTCTTTGAACATGAACACGGCAGTACCCGGCACGCGGGTGGGTGTGGAGGCATCGAGCACGTCGGTGAGTTGCTGCTCGCCGCGACGGATGCGCTGCGCCACCAGCGCCCGACCGCTGCGCCAGGTCTGCATCTGCACCATCAGGATCAGGCCGACGGCGAGCGCGAACCAGCCGCCGTGGGGGATCTTCAGGATGTTGGCACCGAGGAATCCCATCTCGACCACGAACAGCGGCACGCACACGACGAATGCCTTGGCCCGCCTCCAATTCCAGCGGTCGGTGAGCACGCGGAAAAAGATGAGCGTGGTGATCGCCATCGTCATCGTCACCGCGATGCCGTAGGCCGCGGCCAGCTTGCTGGAGGTCTGGAAGCCGAGCACGAGGCCCACGCAGGCGATCATCAGCAGCCAGTTCACCAGTGGTACGTAGATCTGTCCTTCGTGCGAATGAGAGGTGTGCAGGATCTTGATGCGCGGCAGATAGTCGAGCTTCACTGCCTGCGCAGTGAGCGAGAACACCCCGGAGATCAGTGCCTGCGAGGCGATGATCGTCGCGCAGGTGGCGAGGATTACCACCGGTAGCAGCACACCCTCGGGAGCCATGCTGAAGAACACCTGCTCGACTTCCTCGGGATGGTCGAGCAGATAAGCACCTTGTCCCCAGTAGCACAGCAGCAGCGATGGCAGCACCATGCCGTACCACCCGAACATGATCGGCCGTCGTCCGAAGTGGCCCATGTCGGCGTACAACGCCTCGCCACCGGTGACGACGAGGAAGATCGAACCCAACGACAAGAACGCCTTCCACGACTCGTGGGTGAAGTAGCGCACCGCGTAGTGCGGGCTCACCGACTGGATGATCTCCGGGTGGTCCTTGATGTGCAACAGGCCGAGCACCGAAATGGTGGCGAACCACAACATCATCACCGGGCCGAACACCCGCCCCACCGCGCCCGTGCCACGTCGCTGCACCGTGAACAGGCCGACCAGGATCGCGATCGCGATCGGGATGACATAGTCCTCGAACCGCGGTGAGACCTGCTCGAGCCCTTCCACCGCGCTGAGCACCGAGATGGCCGGGGTGATGATGCCGTCGCCGTACAACAGCGAGGTGCCGAACACGCCGAGGCCGACCAGCAAGCCGGCTTTCGCCACCGCAGGTCCGCGGCGGGGCATCACCAGCGCGGTGAGCGCGAGGATGCCACCCTCGCCGCGGTTGTCGGCGCGCATCACGAACATCAGGTACTTGATCGAGATGATCACCACCAACGCCCAGAAGGCGAGCGAGCAGATGCCGTAAACGTTGTCCATGTCGACGGTCATCACGTGCGTCGGCTCGGTGAAGGCCTCCTTCATCGCGTACAGCGGGCTGGTGCCGATATCGCCGTAAACCACACCCAGCGCACCCAGCGTGAGGGCGGCGGTGCCAACCGTGCCGTGGGCGTGGGGCGGGTGAACCGCACGCTGACTGCGTGCCTCCTTGGCCGCGGCCGCCTGCGCGACCATGATCTCCGGTGCTGCTTCTTCGCCGGCGGTCTGGTCTGATGCCATCGGGGTGATGCTAGGGGACGCCGTCTGCGCCCGCACCGTCGGCGGCGAGACCGGCTGCCCGCCGGCTCGTCGTATGCTGCCGCCGATGACCACGCCACAACAGCTCGGCGAGATGTATGGGCCGGGTGCCCGCTCACTGCAGGACGAGTTCGACTCTCGACGTCTGGCCGATCGCCTAGCCGAGCTGACGCTGCACGACCAACTCGACGACGGCGACATCGCCCTGATCGGCGAGCAATCGACGGTGTGGGTGGCCACCGTCGACAGCGACGGCTGGCCGGACGTGTCGTACAAGGGAGGCAATCCCGGGTTCGTGGAGGTTGTCAGTCGCCACGAGTTGCGCCTGCCGATCTACAACGGCAACGGCCAGTGGCGCACGCTCGGCAACATCCGCGACAACGGTCGCGTGGCCCTGCTGTTCGTCGACCTCGCCCGGCCGTGGCGTGTGC
>CAUJEE010000132.1 GCA_963169215.1 Actinomycetota bacterium | reverse complement strand
CCGCGGCAGAGCTGGAGAGCACACGCGCCGAGATGCAGTCGCTGCGGGCCCGCCTCGGCGAGACAGAGCGGATGGCGCGTCGGCGCGACAGCGGCGCGCAGCGCGCCGACGAGCGCGCGGAAGCGGCCACTGGCGAAGTCGAACGCCTACGCGCCGACTTGGCGGTAGCCATCGAGGCGCGCGACGCAGCGCTCGCCGCCGCCGCGCACGGCGAGGGCCGGGTCGACCTCGAGCGCTTGCGCGTGCTGCTCACCGAAGCGCTGGTGCTGTCCAAGGGCGGGACGCCTCGCGTACGGTCCCATCGGCGCAAGCCGCTGGCCATCCCCGGGGCGGTGTACGGGCGACCGCTCGACGAGGCTGAACACCTGCTGCGCTCTCGCGACGTGGTGGTGCTGGTCGACGGGTACAACGTCGCCAAGCTGGGGTGGCCGGCGGCATCGCTCGAACAGCAGCGCAACGCGTGCATCGACGGCGCCGAGCGCATCGCGCGTCGATGGGGCACGCTGGTGCATGTCGTCTTCGACGGCGCAGTGGTGGTGGGAGCACACGCGCCGGGCCGGCGTCTGGTGCGGGTGAGCTACTCGCCGGCAGGAGTGACCGCCGACGACGTGCTGCGGGCCGAGGTCGACGCGATCGACACCCACCGTCCGGTGGTGGTGGTCACGAACGACCAGGCAGTGGTGCACGACGTGCGCGCCGCCGGGGCGAACGTCGTCGCCAGCGAGGTGTTCGTCGAGCTGGCCCTGCGCTGACCGCGACGTCGACCCCCGCCATCGACCCATGCCATCGACCCATGCCATCGACCCATGCCATCGACCCATGCCATCGACCCATGCCATCGACCCACTACCGCGCTACACCCCTGCGTCACGATGCGGGCATGACTTCCCTCGTCATCTCCTGCGACACATGCGTGATGTCTGCCACGGCGGTCTGTGCCGATTGCGTGGTCACCCACTTGCTCAGCCCGGCCACTCGCGAAGCGGTGGTTCTCGATCTGGCCGAGCTGCGGGCGATGCGCCTGCTCGCCGAGGCCGGGATGGTGCCTACGCTGCGTCATCGTGAGGCCACCTGACCCACCCCCGCCGGTCGCCGATGCCGCCTATCTGGGCGAGCTGGCGGCGATCGCCCGAGCCCATGGTGTGACGCACACGGGGGTCGCCCCGGCAGCGGTGCTCACCCGCGCCCGAGCGGCGATCGAGGCCCGTCTCGTGGCCGGGCTCACCGACGGGATGCAGTTCACGTTCAAGAACCCCGAGCGCTCCACCGACCCCGGCCGGGCGGTGCACGGCGCTCGCGCTGTGTTCGTCGCCGCCCGCCCGTACCTGTTGGCCGATGGCGTGACGCCCGAGGGCATCGGTGGGCGGATCGCCCGCTATGCCTGGGTCGACCACTACGCACCGTTGCGCGCCGCGCTTTGGGACGTGACCCGTCGACTACGTGCCGATGGATTCAAAGCCGTGCCCTTCGCCGACGACAACAGCATCGTCGACCGCGAGGTGGCGCAGCTGGCCGGCATCGGCTGGTTCGGCAAGAACGCCAACATCCTGCTGCCCGGCGCGGGCAGCTGGTTCGTGCTCGGTTGTGTCGCCACCACCGCCGCACTGCCGCCCGCCCGGCAGCAAGCAGCCGATGGGTGCGGCAGTTGCCGGCGGTGTATCGACGGCTGTCCGACGGGGGCGATCGTCGCTGACGGGGTGATCGACGCCGCCCGCTGTCTGGCGTGGGTGCTGCAGAAGCCGGGCGTCGTGCCCGAACACCTGCGCGCGGCCGTGGGCGACCGGTTGTACGGCTGTGACGAGTGTCAGCAGGTGTGCCCGATCACCGTGCGCTTCGGCGCGCACCACCTCGCACCCGCGCCCGCCGACGGTGCACCGTGCGCGACGCTCGACGTTGTGCGGCTGCTCACGGCCGACGACGAAGAGGTGCTGGCGGCGTGGGGCAGCCGCTACCTCGCCGACCGCGATCCGCGCTGGGTGCGGCGCAACGCGCTGATCGTGCTCGGCAACAGCCACCCGCCGGTGGGCGAGCACGTGCGCACCGTGCTGGCCGAGTACGTTGCACATCACGACCCGATGCTGCGGGTCCACGCCGAGTGGGCCGCCCGCGAGCTGGGCATCACCGATCTGATCAGCGCGCCGTGAAGCACCTCCTCGTCACCAACGACTTCCCTCCCAAGATCGGCGGCATCCAGTCGTTGCTGTGGGAGTGGTGGCGGCGGCTGCCGCCGGAATCGTTCGCCGTGCTCACCAGCCCCTACGCGGGGGCCGCCGAGTTCGACGCGCAGCAACCGTTCACGGTGCGCCGCACCCGCGAGCCGGTGCTGTTGCCACACCCATGGATGGTGCGTCGTATCGACGAGATGGCCGCCGAGGTGGGGGCCGACCTGGTGGTGCTCGACCCGGCGGTTCCCCTCGGGCTGGTGGGCCGCTCGCTGCACCTGCCCTACGACGTGGTGTTGCACGGCGCCGAGGTCACCGTGCCGGGACGACTGCCGGGGGCCAAGCAGGCACTGGCCCGGGTGTTGCGCGGTGCCCGCCACATAGTGGCCGCGGGTGGATACCCGGCGGCGGAGGGCGAGCGCGCCGCCGGGCGCCCACTGCCGATCACGGTGGTGCCCCCCGGTGTCGACACCGAGCGCTTCCACCCGTTGTCGCCTGCCGAGCGCGACGAGGCCCGCGATGGATTCGGAATTCCCCGCGATGCCGAACTGGTGGTGGGTATCAGCCGCTTGGTGCCGCGCAAGGGCTTCGACACCGCCATCCGCGCCGTCGCCCGCCTCGCGCATTCGCGGCCGCGTCTGCGGTTGGTGATCGCCGGCGGGGGGCGCGACGGTGAGCGCCTGGCGCGCCTGGCCGCCTCGCTGCACGCCCCGGTGACCTTTCTCGGGCGGGTGAGCAACGACGATCTGCCGCGGCTCTACGGCTGTGCCGACCTGTACACGATGCTGTGCCGTAACCGTTGGCGTGGTCTCGAGCAGGAGGGCTTCGGCATCGTCTTTCTGGAGGCGGCTGCCTGCGGGGTGCCGCAGGTGGCGGGCGACTCGGGCGGGGCGGCCGAGGCGGTGGCCGACGGCGAAACCGGCCTGGTTGTCCGCGAACCCGACGACGTGGAACAGGTGGCGGCCGCGATCGAGGGTCTGCTCGCCGACGACGCGCTACGTGCTCGCATGGCCGCCGCCGGGCGCGAGCGGGCGGTGCGCCAGTTTTCCTACGACGTGCTGGCCCGCACCCTGGGGCAGTCGCTCGGCGCCCTGGCAGACTGAACAAGTGAGTTCTCGCATCGTTCGCACCGACCTGTTGGGTACTGCCGCCTTCCTCGTCGCGCTGGCGGTGGGCCTGCCGTTCAAGTCCGATCGGTGGGCACAGGTCGTCGTGATCGTCGTTTCGCTGGTGTTGTTCGCGGTCGGGGTCGCTGCCACGCTGTGGGCCTACGCGCGGGCGCTCGACCTGTCGCGGGTACGCAACGTCGGCGTCGCCAACCTGTATCTGCTCACTGGTGGCACCGCCCCGCGAGGGGTCAAGAGGCTGATGTCGGGTGCGCTCGCTCTGCAGGTGGTGGCTGCGATCGTCGGCGCCAGCGTCGGGATGTCGGGGCTGCAGGAGAGCCAGCTCAACCCGCTGGCCTTCGGTGTGTTGGTGCCGATGTTCGGGATTGGCATGAACGGGGCATGGGCCGCGCGGTACGGTTCTTACGGGCCACGGACCGATCCGCGGTCGGTGCCCTCGAACGCGAAGATCAGGTAGAGAATCCATGGCTGAATCGGCGTCCCAGACCACCACCATTGCCGCCCCGCCCGAGCGCGTTTGGGCGATCGCAACCGAGTTCGAGAAATACCCGGAGTGGGCCAAGGACATCAAGAACGTGGTCATCCACGAGCGCGACGAACAGGGCCGGGCCACCGAGGTTGAATACCGTGCCTCCGCACTCGGCCGCAGCACGCACTACACATTGGGCTACGACTACTCGCAGGCCCCCAACGTGCTCAAGTGGCGGATGCTGCGCGGCGACATCATGCGCACCATCGACGGGGCGTACAACTTCACCCCCGTGGCCAACGGCACCGAGGTGCGCTACGACCTGGCGATCGAATTGGTGGTGCCGCTGCCCGGCTTCGTCAAGCGGCGTGCCGAGGTGCGCATCCTCAACACCGTGCGCGAACTGAAAGAGCGCGCCGAGGGATGAGCGGCCGCTGATGCCAGCCGCGGGCGCCGCGCCCGTGCGCCGCCTGGGCATCGACGTCGGTGGCACCAAGTGCCTGGCGGTGGTGCTCGACGAGACCGGTGCAGTTGTCGGCGAGGAGCGGCGGCCGACACCGCACGGGCCACAGGCGATCGTCGACGCGATCGTCGCGCTCGTCGACGAGTGTCGACCGTTCACTTCGATCGGGGTCGGGGTGCCTGGTCTGGTCACCCGCGCAGGCGTGCTGCGAGCCGCACCCAACCTGGTCGACACTACCGACTTCCACGTTCGCGAGATGCTCGGCGAGCGCCTCGGCGTGGCAGTGGAGGTCGACAACGACGCCACCTGCGCGGCTGTGGCCGAGTGGACGTTCGGAGCCGCGAGAGGCAGCTCCGACTTCGTGCTGGTGACGCTCGGCACCGGCATCGGTGGCGGCATCGTCGCGGGTGGGGCGCTGCAGCGAGGTGCCAACGGGTTCACCGGCGAGATCGGGCACATGGTGGTCGATCCGCACGGGCCGCCCTGCCCCTGCGGACGCAACGGCTGCTGGGAGCGTTACGCATCGGGCAGCGGGCTCGGCCGCCTGGCGCGAGAGGTGGCCGGCGAGGGCCGCTTGGTGCGTGTGGTCGAGCTCGCCGGGGGCGATGTCGCGGCCGTGCGCGGCGAGCACGTGCAGGCCGCCGCGGCCGAGGGTGATGCCGCCGCGCTGGCGGTGATCAATGACTACGCCCGCTGGGTGGCGTTGGGGCTGGTGAACCTGACCAACATTCTCGACCCGCAGATGTTCGTCCTCGGCGGCGGCTTGGCGACAGCCGGCGAGATGTATCTCGCCCCGATCCTCAGGTGGATGACGCAGCTGCTGTACGCCCCCGAACTGCGGCCGCACCCGCAGGTGGTTTTCGCCGAGTGGGGCGAGCGCGCCGGCGCGGTGGGGGCCGCGTTGTTGCCTACCGTGCGCTGAGCGCAGCACGCCAGCGTCACGAGCGTGTCGGCTGCGCGGCTCAGCGCGCGGCGAGGAAGTTGGCGCGCGCGGCCTCGATCACCTGCCAGGCCGCGTCGCGCCCGGCAAGACCGGCGGTGCTCGACGTCTTGCCCGGTTCGAGCGCCTTGTAAACCTCGAAGAAGTGCTGGATCTCCTCCACCAACTGCGGCGTGAGGTCGGCGATGTCGTGCACCTCGTTCCATCGCGGCTCCTTCGGGGGCACGCACAGCAGCTTCGCGTCTTCACCCGCTTCGTCGTGCATGTAGAGCACTCCCACTGGGCGCGCCGTCACCCACACCCCCGGGTACACAGGGTCTTCCAACAGCACCAGCGCGTCGAGCGGGTCGCCGTCGCCGCCGAGGGTGTCGGGCACGAAGCCGTAGTCGGCTGGATAGGTGGTGGCGGTGAACAACCGGCGGTCGAGGAACACGCGCCCGCTGTGATGGTCGATCTCGTACTTGTTGCGGCTGCCGCGCGGGATCTCGATCACCACGTGGATGCAGCCGGGCGGGAGTTCGTGCGACATGCGTGCATGCTCGCACAACGGATGCTGCTTCGCGGTGCGTCGTGTCGTTGTCTCTTATTGCCTCGTCGCCTGCAGTGATGCCCTCGTATCCTGGCCTGGCCCCCGGAGGTTCCGTGAAACCCGTCGCCAAGTCAAGCAAGCTCGCCAACGTCTGTTACGACATCCGCGGACCGGTTCTCGACCGCGCCAAGGAGATGGAGGACGAGGGGCACAAGATCATCAAGCTCAACATCGGCAATCTGGCCGTGTTCGGCCTCGACCCGCCGGACGAGATCGTGCAGGACATGATTCGCAACCTGCCCAACGCGGCTGGTTACACCGACTCAAAGGGCCTGTTCGCCCCGCGCAAGTCGATCGTGCACTACACGCAGGAGAAGCACGTCGCGGGTGTCGACGTCGACGACGTCTACCTCGGCAACGGAGCCAGCGAGCTGATCGTGATGGCCCTGCAGGGTCTGCTCGAGGATGGTGACGAGGTGCTGGTGCCGGCTCCCGACTACCCGCTGTGGACGGCGGCCGCCTCGCTCGCCGGTGGGCATCCGGTGCACTACATGTGCGACGAGCAGGCCGAGTGGTATCCCGACCTGGACGACATGCGCGCCAAGATCACCGATCGCACCAAGGGGATCGTGGTGATCAACCCCAACAATCCCACCGGAGCGCTCTACCCCGAGGAGGTGCTGACGGAGATCGTCGAGCTTGCCCGCCAGCATCAACTGATCGTGTTCTGCGACGAGATCTACGACAAGACGCTGTACGACGGCAACACCCACACCAGCATCGCCGCGCTTGCCGACGACGTGCTGTTCGTGACCTTCAACGGTCTGTCGAAGAACTACCGTTCTTGTGGCTACCGCGCCGGGTGGATGGTGGTGTCGGGCGAGAAGCGCCACGCAGCCGACTACATCGAGGGGCTCAACATGTTGGCCTCGATGCGGCTGTGCTCGAACACGCCGGGTCAGCTCGCCATCCAGACTGCACTCGGCGGATATCAGAGCATCCAGGACCTGGTCGCCCCCCACGGCCGCCTGTGCCGCCAGCGCGACATCGCGTACGAAGCCTTGTCGGCGATCCCCGGGGTGTCGGTGGTTAAGCCCAAGGCCGCGCTGTACATGTTCCCGCGCCTCGACCCGGCGGTGTACCCGATAGCCGACGACGAGCAGTTCGCCTACGAACTGCTGGCCGAGGAGAAGCTGCTGGTCGTGCAGGGCACGGGGTTCAACTGGCCCACACCCGATCACTTCCGCTTGGTCTTCCTACCGAGCACCGACGACCTGGCCGAGGCCCTGCACCGCATCGAACGCTTCCTCGACAACTACCGCAGGCGCGCCGGAACCTGACTCCTCCCCACCCTGTTGTCGGTTGGGCGCGATTCACCCCGATCCTGACCGCGCCACCCTGGACGGGCGCGAATCGCCCCGGCGTGTGGAAGGAATCGCGCCCATACAGGGCCGCTGGGCGATGGGATGTTCCGGTGGATCAGAGGTAGCCGGCCTTGGTGGCCGCGGCGGTGAGGTGGTCGCGGTGGTCGGGGTGGGCGACGGCGATCAGCGCCTTGGCCCGCTCGCGAATGGTCTTCGCCCGCAACTCGGCGACACCCCACTCGGTCACCACTTTGTCGACGGTATTCTTCGACAGCGTGACGGCATCACCAGGGGCCAGATGGGGAACGATGCGGCTGACGTTGCCGTGCTTGGCCGTCGAGTGCAGCACGATGAACCCCTGCCCGCCCTCGCTGTACATCGCCCCGCGGGCGAAGTCGACCTGACCGCCCGACGACGAGTAGTACTTGCCGCCCAGCGTCTCGCTGGCACACTGCCCGAGCAGGTCGACCGACAGGGTGGCGTTGATCGACACGAAGTTGCGTTCGCGCGAGAGCAGCCGCGGGTCGTTGACGTAGCGCACGCTCCATAGTTCGACGGCGGTGTTCTCGTGGAGGAAGTCGTACAGGCGGCGCGTTCCCAGGGCGAACGTACCGACCACCTTGGTGCGGTTGTGCAGCTTGCGCACGCCGTTCACCACGCCCTTCTCCATCAGGTCGACCAGGCCGTCGCTGAGCAGTTCGGTGTGCACGCCGAGATCGCGATGGCTCGACAGCGCCGACATGATCGCGTTGGGAATCGCGCCGATCCCGGTCTGTAGGCAGGCACCGTCGGGGATGCGGTCGGCGATGAACCCGGCGATGGTGTGATCGTCGGCATCCACCTCCGGTGGTTGCGCCTCATCGAGTTCGCGCTCGTTGACCACCCACCCTTCGATCTGGCTGACGTGGATCTGATTGCGCCCGAAGGTGCGCGGCATGCGCGGGTTCGCTTCCAGAAAGAACCGTGCCCGCCCGATGAAGCTGCTGGTGTAGTCGGCGTTGACCCCGAGGCTGAAGTAGCCGTGGCGGTCGGGTGGCGATGCGCTGGCCATAACCAGCGGATCGTTGGTGCGGTGCCTGATGTGGCTGTAGACCTCGCTGAAGTGGTTCGGCACCAGATCGACGGTGCCGGCCTGATAGCAGGGCCGGGTGATGTGCGACAAGAAGTAGGCGACGTGACGCAGCCGATCGGGGTAAGCGCCGTGCAGGTAGGGACGGTCGTGCAGGGCGTGCATCTGGTGCACGGTGACCCCGACCAGATCGCCACGTTGCGCTGCTGACTCGATCGCGTCCATCAGCGCCACCGGCTCGCCGGCAGCTAGTGGAATGACCAGGTCGCTGTGATGGCGGATGTGCTCGAGCACTGCCTCGGGCGACGCGGCCGGGGTCATGTTCGGTGAGTGGCTCATGGTTGCCGTTCCATCGTCGGGGTCAATGAGGGATCCAATCGCGCGAGCAAGCGACGGCGCGTTGCCAGGTGGCGTGACCGAGGTCGGCCAACGAGCGGTCGGCAGCGGGCTCGAACACGGCGTCGACCGCCCACTCGGCGGCGATCGCGTCGAGCGAGGGCCACACGCCCTCGGCCAGACCGGCGAGGTAGGCGGCACCGAGCGCGGTGGTCTCCTGGTCGACCGGGCGGCGCACGGTGACGCCCAACTGGTCGGCCTGCATCTGCAGCATCGCATCCATCGCCGAGGCGCCACCGTCGACGCGTAGGTCGGCGATGCGCACTGCTGCCGCAGCGCTCATCGCGTCGACTGCATCGCGAGTCTGGTAGGCCATCGCCTCCACCACGGCGCGGGCCAGATGGGCGGCGGTGGTGCCGCGGGTGATGCCCACGATCGTGCCCCGCGCGTACGGGTCCCACCACGGACTGCCGAGACCGGCGAAGGCGGGCACCATGCACACGCCGCCGCTGTCGGCGACGCTCTGCGCCAAGGGCCCGATCTCTGCTGCGCTGCCGATCACTCCCAGCCCGTCGCGCAACCACTGCACCGCTGCGCCGGTGGCGAAGATGGCACCCTCCAGCGCATAGGTCACGTCGCCGGCATGCTCGGCGACCGATGCATCCGCGCGAGGCGCAGCGAGGGTCCAGGCGACAGTCGTGAGCATCCCTTCCGCAGGTGGCGGGCAGCGGCCGCCGACGTTGAGCAGCACGAAACTTCCTGTGCCGTAGGTGTTCTTGGCCATTCCCGGCGCGAAGCACGCCTGGCCGAACAAGGCTGCTTGCTGGTCACCGGCGATGCCCGAGATCGGCACCCCTGCGGGGACACCTGCGATGCCTGCGGCGGTGACACCGAAGCGCCCGCTCGACGGCCGCACCTCAGCCAGCGCGGTGCGGGGCACGCCGAACAACTCGCACATCTCGTCGCTCCACTCGAGCGTGCAAATGTCGAACAGCATCGTGCGGCTGGCGTTCGATGGGTCGGTCACATGGGCTGTTCCACCGGTGAGCTTCCACACCAGCCAGCTGTCGATCGTACCCACCGCCAGATCGGCATCGCGGGGGATGCGGCGGTTGGCGAGCAGCCACTCGATCTTCGACGCCGAGAAGTAGGGGTCGAGCACCAGCCCAGTTATCTCGCGCACCCGCGGCAGGTGCCCGGCTGCCGCCAGCTCGTCGCATCGCTCAGCCGTGCGCCGATCCTGCCAGACGATCGCCGTCCCGTACGGAGCGCCCGTGCGTCGATCCCAGGCGAGCACCGTTTCGCGCTGGTTGGTGATTCCGATCGCAGCGACACCATCGGCACCGACTTCGGCCAGCACCTCGCCGAGCACCGCCACGGCCGTGGCCCAGATCTCCTCCGCGTCGTGCTCCACCCATCCCGGCTGGGGGAAGTGCTGGGTGAACTCGCGGTACGACGCGACCACCTGCCCGCGCTGCTGCGAATCGGCCCCGGCGGGGAAGATGGCTCGCGCTCGCACCCCTGTGGTTCCGGCGTCGATCGCAATCACACAACGGCGCATCGCGCCAACACTACGCACCCGCGGCGTGCCGTCGGTGGCCGACTGGCGGCTGGTCGCACCACTCGCTGTTCGGCTGCGTCACCCGCCGTCGGTGGGGATCGCCGGATACGCCGGCTGTGCCGAGCGCACCAGGCCGGGATAGTCGTAGACCGTCAGCGGGTCGCTCTGCGCCTCGCCGTTGCCCGCGGGCCACTGCTGTGCGTCGCCCTCGACGAGGATTTCCACGGACCGGATGCCGGGCAACTCGGCCGCGGTGAGCACGATCTGGGCGACCGCCAGCACCAACGCCTGGCCGGACAGCTGTTGGATGTCCTCGCTGAGGTCGACCACCAGTCGTGTACCGCGACGGTCGGCCGACAGCAAGGCAAACCCGTCGGGAAGTGCGGTGCTGAACTGTTGCGCCGACTCGCCCGCGTTGGGTCCCGCGAACAGGGCCTGCAACACCTCCAGGGCGGTGTCCTCCACGTCGCGGGCGACAGCCTGCAGCAACGTCGACTGGGCGGCAACGGCTGGCGCGAGCAGGTACACCCGTGCCGCGCCGGCGGTAGCTCCTGCCTGGCTGTCGGCTCCGCCGAGGGGGAGCTGGGCGGGCGCGGGGATGTCGCGTGGAGCGTCGTCGGCGCCGATGCCGCACGCGCTGACGAACACGGCGGCGGCGAGAGCTGCGAGGCACGCCCGGCGGTTCACGTACGCACCTCGTCGGCCGGCAGTTCGAGCACGAACTGCGCCCCGGATTCGCCGTCGGCGCGGTCCTCCATGCGGCTGGCATAGAGCGAGGCGGCGCGCTCGACCGCGGCCTGGAGGCGGACCTCGAGATGGGCGGCCGGCATGGTGCCCATCACCACCTTGGACAGCTGGCCTGCGACGCCGTCGCGGTCCTCGGGCCGGATGCGTTCGGCGAGCGGGCGGCCGACCACCGCGTCGCGGTGCGACCC
>CAUJEE010000131.1 GCA_963169215.1 Actinomycetota bacterium | reverse complement strand
ACACGTCGGCTCTTCGGTAAGTCACTACCCCGGACCCACCAACAACGCTACGACGACTTGCGCCAACAGGAAAGTGTCGATTGCTCAGCAGTCTCCTAGTCGGTGCGGGCAGTGATCGCGTGATCAGGCGGGCGGCGCCTCCAACTCGTACATCGGGATGGTGTCGTGCTTCACCCACAGCCCGGCGCCGGCCTGCAGGTAGTGCGGGTCGAGCAGGTCGCGGTACCACGCCCCCGCACGACGATGAACGTCCATGTCGGTGCGGGCGGGGTCGACCCGCAGGGCGAGATCGGCCGCGGTGGGCGCCTCCAGGTACAGCACCCAGCCCGTAGCGGCGGCGAGGTTGGCAATTGCCGCTGCGGCGTCGTCATCGGCGAGATATTGCAGCACGCTGTGGCAGATCACCAGGTCGTACTGCCGGCTGGGGCGCCAGCGGCTGATGTCGCGCCGTTCGTGACCCCATGTGCGGCACGCGTGCTCGCTGATGTCGACCGAACGCACGCGCACTGCAGGATGGTGCTCGCGGTACCAGTCGCGCCACATACCCATGCCCGCGCCGACGTCGAGCACTGATGTGATGGCTACCCCCCACCACGAACACATTTCGTGCACCGCCGTGGCCAGGTGCCCGACTCGCTCAGGGTCTTGGGCACCATCGGTGCCGTAGAACCGTCGGTAGTAGGCGTCGTCGAATCGGTCGCTCATCGCCGCCGATTGTGTCAGTCGGCGACGGAGTGCTGTGCCGTGTAGCACGACACGACGATGCCCGGCGGCCAGGCTCGATAGGGTAGACCGGCCTTGCGCCACAGTGCTTCGAGGAAGTCGTCGACGGCTGGCAGCTCGTCCCACACCGACGGCAGGAAGGTGGCCACGTTGCGCCCGGCCTGTACCACCACCCCGTCGATGCCAGGGTGTAGCTGCTGGCGCAGTTGTTCGTAATTGCCCACATCGATCGGATGCGGGCGGGTGAGCACCGACACGGACACTTCCAGCCCGGTGAGTTCGTCGATGCCTACCGGCGCGAAACGTGGATCGTGCAGCGCTGCCGCGCGGGCCCTGTCGGCCACCGCCTCGACGAGGGTGGGCATCGGCTCGAGCGTGCCGATACAGCCGCGCAGCATGCCGTCGCGGCGCAGGGTGACGAACACCGCCCCCGGCCGCCGCGATGCCGGCGTGAACTGGGCCGCATCCGGTTGCAGGCGCCTCCCCCCTTCGCGTACCGCCGCGACCACTGCCTGTCGGGCGATCGCGGCCAACTGGCGCAGTTCGGCTTCGGTCAGCAGGTCGTCCACCGCGGCCGTTACCTGCCGTCCGCGGCGCTGACGAGGAAGCTGCCGTAGCCGACGACGCGCGACATCGGCCCGGCGGTGTCGCCCGAGTTGCGCAGATCGAGCAGCGTGATCGTCTCGCCGTGGCGGCGGGCGAGTTCGAGCGCGCCGCGTACGGGTACTGCCCCGCACGCTTGTTCGCCATCGAGGTGTTCCCAGTCGCCGCTGACGATCGCCGCCGCGGTGGCCAGGTCGAGATGCCGCGCGGTGTGGGTGTCGTGATAGTGGCTGAGGTCGGACGACACCACCACCAGCGTGCCGTCGGCCCCCCACACCTCGCCGAGCGCGTCGGCGACGGTACCCGTGTCGGCCGCCCCGGCGACGATCGGTACCAGCGACCAACCCTCGCCGAGTGCGCGTTGCAGGAACGGCAGGTGCACCTCCAGCGAGTGCTCGGCAGCGTGGGCGTGGTCGTCGACACCCACCCCGGGATGGCGGAGAAGCACCTCGTGGGCGACGCGATCGAGGGGGATTTCGCCGAGCGGGGTGGCGAAGGCATCGGCCGACGACAGTGCCAGCCCGGTGACATAGGCCCGGTGTGCCGGCCCGATCACCACGACGCGGGTGATCGTGCCCTTCCACGGGGCGACGTGGGCATAGGCACTGGCGGCGACCGGGCCGGAATACACGTACCCCGCGTGGGGGACGATCACCGCCACCGGGGCTATGTCGCCGGAAGCGGCTTGGGCGTCGGCGTCGGCGTCGGCATCGAGTTTGGCCGAGGCCAGCAGACGATCGACGGTGGCCGCCAGCGTGCGCGGATCGCCGGGGTAGAAGGTGCCCGCGACTGCTGCCGGTCGAACGATGATCATCGCCGGCCCCCTTCTCTGCTCGCGATCGGCGTGGCCATCCGCACCGGTCGACGCCGGCGACCCCACTGCCCGACCGGTCCGTCGTACACGCCGTCGATCGCGGCCCCGCAGGCCCGACAATGGCCGTCGTCGGTCACCTCGTAGCGGTCGATGCGGTACCAATCGCGCACCACCACCGCGGCCCCGCACCCGGGGCAGTGCGTCGTGCCCCCCTCCGGATCGTGCACGTTGCCGGTGTACACATAGCGCAGTCCTTCGTCGCGGGCCACCTGGCGGGCACGAGTGAGCGTGGCCGGCGGAGTTGGTGGCACGTCGAGCATCTTGAAATCGGGGTGGAACGCACTGAAGTGCAGCGGCACGTGCGGCCCGAGGGTGGTCGCCACCCAGCCGGCGAGTCGGCCGATCTCGGAGTCACTGTCGTTCATCCCGGGGATCAGCAAGGTGGTGATCTCCACCCACACCCCGTTGGCCACCAGCCACTCCAACGTCTCCAGCACCGGCGCGAGGTGACCGCCGCAGATCCGCTGGTAGAAGCCTTCGTCGAAGGCCTTGAGATCGATGTTGGCCGCGTCGACACGCGAGAACAGCTGCTGGCGCGGCCCGGCAAGCACATAACCGGCCGAGACCGCGACTGTGCGCAGGCCGTGCTCGTGGCAGGCGTCGGCGGTGTCGGCGGCGTACTCGAGGAACACCACCGGGTCGTTGTAGGTGAAGGCCACCGAAGCGCAGCCGGCTGCGACTGCGGCGCGGGCGATGCCCTCCGGCGACGCTGCGTCGGCGAGGGTGTGCGTGCTGCGACTCTTGGAGATGTCCCAGTTCTGGCAGTAGCGGCAGGCCAGGTTGCATCCGGCGGTACCGAACGACAGCACCGGCGTGCCGGGCAGAAAGTGGTGCAGCGGCTTCTTCTCGATCGGGTCGACGCAGAACCCGCTCGATCGGCCGTAGGTGGTGAGCACGATCGCCCCGCCCGAGCGGGCGCGCACGAAGCACAGTCCGTGCTGGCCATCGTGCAGGCTGCAGGCCCGCGGGCACACGTCGCAGCGCACGCGGCCGTCGGCGAGGGTCGTCCACCATTGCGTCGGCCACTCTGCCGGCGGGGTGTACCGCTCACCGCGGGCGGTGGGCGCCGCCGCACGCGTGTCATCAGGCCTCATGGCCCCAAGATGCGCCTTCACCGGGCCGGCGCGCTACCTCCATTGGTCACCTGTCTTCCGGGGCGGCGCCCGCTCCGGCGCCGCGGTACTGTGCCCGCCGTGGGTAGCGGGGTGTCGACCGTCGTGCGCGTGTTCGGGCTGGCGGCGCTGGGCGTGCTGGTGGGGGTCGCGGGCTGTGCCCAACAGGAGCCGCAGCGGGTGGTGCGTGGTGCCGACGAGGTGCAGGTGATGTCGCCTGCCGACGTGGCCGCGGCCAGGGCAGCGATCGACATCGCGCCGTCGACCACAGCAGGGGAGGCCGACACGCCGGGGCCGGCTGCCCCGACCTCCACCCCCACCGGGGTCGACGACACGATCCCCTTGAACCAGGACGACCGCCCGCCGGAACTGCGCCTGTTCGAGGCCTTCGGCGAATTTCGCGGCTGCATCGAGGACAAGGGCTACGTGATCGAGGGCAACCTGCAAGACCCCAACAACCCGGCCTACGCCGATCCGGCCTACCGTGAGGCGGTCAGCACCTGTGCGGCGCGCACCGACATCATCAACATCCTCGCCGAGGTGCAGGCCACACGGTCCGACCTCACTCCCGAGCAGGTCGAGGAGCGCAACGAGGCGTTCGTGGCCCTGCAGGGCTGTCTGGAGGGCAAGGGTTGGACGGTCGAGTCGCGCATCAGTGAGATCGGCCTGCTCGAGCCGGTCGTGTTCCAAGGACCCGACGGCACGCTCGACGACCGCGACATCGACCAATGCGTCAGCGAACTGAACATCGGGGAAGGCTGAAGGCGTGAACGGCGACCCTTCCGGCAAGACGCCGCGGCTGAAGCTCAGCCGCCGCGGCCGGGCGCAGCGACGCAAGATGATCGCCATCGGGGCCGGCGTCGCCGTGCTCGTTGCCGGCGGTGTGCTCGTCGGACGGATGACTGCCGGCGAGGAAGGCGATCGGCAGCTGCTGATCGTGCCGCGGGCGGTCGAGCGTCGCGATCTCGACGACGTGCTCACCATCAACGGGGAGGTGCGTCGGGAGGAGGTGCAGACGATCAATCTTCCCGTCGACGGCAAGGTGAGCAACGTCAATGTCGAGGACGGCGAGACGATCGAACTCGGTGAGTCGCTGTTCGCCCTCGACGGGCGCGCCGCGGTGGCCGTTGCCGGCGACTTCGCCTTCTACCGCGAACTCGACGTCGGCTCCGACGGCCCCGACGTGGCGCAACTCGAGCAGATCCTCGTCGCCTCCGGCTACCCGATCTCGTCGGTCGACGAACTGTTCACCGAGGAGACCCGCGACGCGCTCACCGCCTGGCAGGTCGACCACGGTTACGGCGGTGCCACCCCGGAAGGCACCGAGACGATCACCGTCTCGCTGATGAGCAACCCCGCCGGCTACGACGTGGCCAGCCAGAACACCGCTGCGTTCACGATCGAGCCGAGCCTGCCGCAGATCGCGGGTGAGGGGCCGACCCGCCGCGGCGGCACCCCGGACAAGCCGATGATCGAGGTGAGCGCAGACCTGCTCAACGTCGACGAGGGCGGTCTGGTGACGCTCACCTTCACGTCTTCGCCCGCTCCCGCGAACAACACCACCATCGACCTGACGATCGGTGGTGACGCCACGCCGGGCAACAACCCCGACAACGGTGCCGACTACCCGACGATCGACAACAGCTTCATCTTCCCCGCCGGCCAGACGACGGTGCAGATCCAGGTGCCGATCCACGTCGACCAGGTGATCGAGGACGAGGAACAGATCGTCGTCTCGCTCACCGACCAGTTTCAGAACGACCCCACCTACCAGCTCGGCCCGGCCAACCAGGTGCGCATTCGTATCAACCCCAATGGCGCCGATCTGGTGCCGGTGATCACGGTCCGCGCCTCCGACGCGGTGGTGAGCGAAGGCGGCACGGTCACGTTCACATTCACCTCCACTGTCGAGTCGAACCAGGACATCGATCTCACCATCGCCCTCGGGGGTTCCGCAGCCAACGGCGACGACTATGCCGAGGTGGAGACCGACGACGTCGTGATCAACGCCGGCAGTCGCACCGCCACGCTGCAGGTGCAGATGCGCCGCGATCATGTGGTGGAAGCCGACGAGTCGTTGGTGGTGTCGGTCGCTCCGGAGCCGCACTACCAGCCGGGCAGTCCGGGGTCGGCGACGGTGACGGTCGAGTCGTCCGATCTGCCGGAGATCACCCTCGTCGGTGGTGGGCGGATTCCCGAGGGCAGTGCCGGTGGGTTCACATTCGTCGCCGACACGCCGGTGACGGAGAACACCTCGATCAACTACTCCGTGAGCGGCACGGCCACGCCCGGGCGCGACTATGTCACGCTCACCGGCACGGTGGTGATGCGCGCGGGGACCTCGCGGGTGGGTGTGACGGTGCACACGATCGACGACGACG
Source organism: Actinomycetota bacterium (assembly GCA_963169215.1). Taxonomy (GTDB): domain Bacteria; phylum Actinomycetota; class Acidimicrobiia; order Acidimicrobiales; family Ilumatobacteraceae; genus UBA668. The sequence continues at coordinate 279 of CAUJEE010000131.1, read as the reverse complement.
TCGTGTTCCTGCCGAGCGACATGGTGGTGGCCGACTGGCCGGCGCGCGTCGGCAAGGTGGAGGTCGATGAGGGCGAGTTCGTGTTGCAGGGCTCGCCGGTGGTGGTGCTCACCGAGCCGGTGTTCACCGTCAAGCTGATCGTGTCGGCCACCGACCGGGCCAAGCTGCAGATCGGGCACGGGGTGAGCGTGAAGCTCGACTCCAGCGATCTCGAACTGCCGGGCGCGATCGCCACCCTCGACGACACCGCCACCGTCGACGAGACCGGGGCCGAGCGCT
>CAUJEE010000130.1 GCA_963169215.1 Actinomycetota bacterium | reverse complement strand
TGGACGCCCTTCGCCCTAGGCTGCGATGCGTAGAGGTACGCCTCCGTAGCTCAGTGGATAGAGCAACGGTTTCCTAAACCGCAGGTCGCAGGTTCGATCCCTGCCGGGGGCGCTGTGCAAATCGGCTCTGTACCAGGGGTTGAGCCCGGTCGTGCTGACCGCCGTGTGGGACGAATTGTGGTTGCCCCGGGCGTCGCGGCTAGTGGCTGACCGGACCCAGTCACACTGGTCGGCTCGCCCCGCGGATCTGGAACGAAGAGTGCCTCTGATTTGGAGAGTTCGACTCCTCGGATCTGGAACGTAGAGTGGCTCGGATTTGGAAAGTAGATGGCCTATGCTGGCGTAATGCTCATTCCGCCGATCGACCGCCGGATCCTGTCGATCGTCGAGGAGCGGCTGGCTGAAGCGCCGGTCGTGGTGCTGCAGGGTGCACGTTCTGTTGGCAAATCTACCGTGCTCGCCGAACTCGCCCGGCGTCACGACGTTGAAATCACCGACCTCGACGATGTCGTCGTCCGCGCTCGGGTTCAGGCGTCAGCGTCCGACGCCGTACTGGGCCCGTCGCCAGTCTGCATCGACGAGCACCAGCACGTGCCCGAGTTGCTGCAGGCCATCAAGGCTGAACTGAACCGCCGTCACGCCAACGGCCGTTGGCTGCTCACCGGCTCTGCATCGTTCTGGGCGATGCCACGCGGCACCCAAGCGCTCACCGGGCGCATCCACTTGCTCGAAGTCATGCCGTTCTCCCAAGGTGAGCTCAACGGTGTGCACGAGGACTTTTTCGACCTCGCGCTCGCCGATCCCGCCGCGCTCGTCGCCGCGAGGCGCCCCGTCACCGAGCGCGACGAGTACGAGCGACGGGCGTGCCGTGGTGGGATGCCGCTCGCTGTTCGCGCGACCGATCGTCGACGGGCCAACTTCTACCGTTCCTACCTCAGCACATCGCTGGCTCGCGACGTCCTAGATCTGTCACGGGTGCGCCAGATCAACGTCTTGCCGCGACTGATGGAGCGCCTCACGGCACAGACCGGGCAAGTGCTCAACGTCGTCAAGGCTGCCACCGCCGCCGGGATCGAACCGCGGTCTGCTGACAACTACACACGCCTTCTCGAAGCGCTGTTCCTCATCCGCCGCCTCCCGGCATGGGGGCGGACACTCCGATCCAGGACGGCGCACTCGCCGAAGCTGCACGTCGTCGATTCCGGTCTCGCTGCCTACCTGCTCGGGATCACCCCCGAGAAGCTCGCGAGGCGCAGCCCGTCCGCTCTGGCCGAGTTCGGTCACCTGTTCGAGACGTTCGTCGTCGGCGAACTCCTCAAGCAGGCATCCTGGAGCGACGATGTCCGTGAGCTCGGTCATTGGCGAACCCACGACGGCGAGGAAGTCGACCTCGTCGCCGAGACCCTCGACGGTACCGTTGTCGGTTTCGAGATCAAGGCAGGCCGCGAAGTCGACACCAAGTCGCTCCGCGGTCTTATAGCACTGCGTAACAGCCTCGGAGACCAGTTCCGCGCCGGCTACTTCCTCAACACCGGCAGCGAGGCCTACCTGATCGACGACCGGATCCATGTCTGCCCCATCGACCGGCTATGGCAGACAAACAGAACCTGACCACAGGCGGCGCCGCGCCTGCGCTCAGGTGGCGCGTTCGGCCAGCAACTGTTCGGCGAGGGCGCGGATGCGGTGGCAGGCCTCGGCCATCACATCGGCGTCGACGGTGAGCGCAAGGCGCACGTGCCCCGCGCCGCCTGGGCCGAAGCTCTCGCCGGGCATCACCACCACGCCGAACTCGTCGAGCAGGCGCCACGCGAACTGTTCGCCGGTGAGGCCGGTCGGGCGGATGTCGGCCATCACGAACATGCCGCCCTCGGGGTTGCGCACGTGCACCGCCGGCGACCCGTGCAGGGCGGCGGTGAGCGCGTCGGCGCGCTCGCGGAAGGTGCGTCGCAGGTCGGCCACCTCCGGGTGCTCCTGTTCGAGGGCCACCACCAGCGCATCGGCGACGAAAGGCTGCAGCCCGAACAGCATCGCCTCCGACACGGCGGTCATCCTGCGAGCCAGTTCGAGCGGCGCCGCGGCCCAACCGGCGCGAAATCCGGGCAGCGCGTGCGACTTGGAGATGCTGGCCACGGCCACCGTGCGCTCGCGCAACCGCGGGTGGTCGAACGGTGAGGCGAAGGGCACGTCGAAGGCGATGTCGGCGTACACCTCGTCGCACACGATCCACAGGTCGTGCTGCTCGCACACCGCACCGATCGCCTCCACCTCGGCCGCGCTGAGCACCGCCCCGGTGGGGTTGGCCGGGGTGTTCAACAACAACACCCGCGAGCGGGGCGTCACCTTCGCCGCCAGCGCGGCGGCGGTGAGGTGGAAGCCGTCCTCGGGCAGCGTGGGCACGGCCACGAAGGTGGCGCCGGTGGCCGCCACCACGCCCTCGTAGGTGGCGTAGTAGGGGTCGGGCACGAGCACCTCGTCGCCGTGCTCGGCGAGGGTGAGCATCGCCGTGAACAGCGCGTTCTGCGTGCCCGACGCGTAGACGATCTGGTCGGGCGACACCTCGAGGCCCGAGCGCCGCGCGAGGCGGTTGGCGACAGCGCTCCGGGCGGCGAGTTCACCCGAGCCGCTGGCGTAGCGCGTACGGCCGCTGCGCAGCGAGGTGACGGCTTGCTCGACGACGGCGGCGGGGGGCGGCAGGTCGGGCTCACCGATCGAGAGCAGGATCACCGCTTGGCCGGCGGCAGCGCGTTGCTTGCCGGCGAAGTGCACCGCCCACTTCGCTTCGCCGAGGCCCGCGAGGCGGTCGGACACCGATGCGTACTTCATCGCCGGGCACGTTACCGGCGCCGAGCGGGAGGTGACCGCCCGCCGGATCAGACGGCGATGACCGGCACCAACCCATCGATAGCGCGTGCGAGCCGCAGGTCGGTGGTGACAAGCGTGGCCCCGAGATCGGCAGCAAGAGCGACGTAGGCCGCGTCGTAGGCAGTGAGGTTGTCGCGCCAGCGCCAGATCTGCTCGGAGTACGGCCACACGGGCAGGTACTCGATCGGGACGGCGAGGAAGCTCGCCACCAGTGAGGCGGCCTGTGCCGCGGTGAGACGCTTGTCGAACTGCTTGCGCCGCGCGAAGGCGAGCACCTCCGACATGAGCAGATCGGGGGCGAACAGGTCGTCGTCGAGGCTCGCCCGCAGCCGCGCGCCGCGCTCGGCGTGCGTGAGTGCGTCGATGATCGCCGAGCAGTCGACCACCTTCATGCGCGCCCGCGCCCGTCATCGATCGCCGCGGCGATCTCGTCGCGCGAGAAGTCGTACTTGGGCAGGTGCGCGATGTCATCGAGCCACTGCCGTCGCCGCGGCACGCGCAGGTCGCGGCGGATCAGGTCGAGCACGTACTCGCTGATCGTCGTGCCTTCGGCAGCTGCACGCTGGCGCAACTGTTCGTGCAGTTCGTCGTCGAGGTGCTTCACCTGCACGTTGCTCATGCCTGCAGTATCGCATGTATGCAGCATGCCGACAACATGCGCCGCAGTTCTCGCCGGCTGGGCGGCATGATGACGCCCCGTGAGCAGCATCGTCGTGTCCGAGTTGGAGTACGCGCCCCCTGGGGCCGACTCGTTGTTCTTCGACGTCAGTTTCACCGTCGCCCCTGGCGAACACGCCGCGCTGGTGGGCGCCAACGGGGTCGGCAAGAGCACCATCCTGCGTATCCTCGGCGGCGATCTGGAGCCCGACGCGGGCGATTTCGCGCTGGGCGGCACGGTGCTGCAGATGACGCAGGACGTGGGCATGAGCAGCCCCGACGACACGCTGCGCGAGATGCTGATCGAGGTGGCCCCGGCGGCACTGCGCGACGCGGGCCGCGCGCTGGTGGCCGCCGAGCGGGCGATGTACGCCGGCGACGACGACGGCCTGGCCTATGCCGAGGCGCTCACCCACTGGGGCGACCTGGGCGGTTACGAACTGGAGACGCAGTGGGCGGCCGCCGCGCGGCGCAGCGTGAAGACCGAGGTGGACGACTTCCACACACGCAAGGTGGGTGAACTGTCGGGCGGCGAACGCAAGCGGCTGGTGCTCGACCTGCTGCTGAACGCGGGGGCCGACATCCTGTTGCTCGACGAGCCCGACAACTACCTCGACATCCCCACCCGCGTGTGGCTGGAGGAGCAGGTGAAGGCGTGCAAGAGCACGATCCTGATGGTGAGTCATGACCGCACGCTCTTGGAGCGGGTGACGAGCAAGATCGTGGTGGTCGAGGGCGCGGGGTGCTGGGTGCACGGCGGCTCGTACGCCACCTTCCCCGAAGCCCGCGCCAAGCGCCAGGAACTGCTCGGCGACGCGCTCAAGCGCTGGGGCGACGAAGAGCGTCGCTTGTTCCACCACATGAAGATCATGAAGCAGCGCGCCGCGCAGAACTTCAAGAATGCCACCAAGGCCAACGCGGCCGAGACGCGGTGGGAGAAGTTCGTCGCCGCCGGCCCGCCACCGCCGCCGGTGCCCGATCAGCACATTCACGTCAACCTACGCGGCGCCGACAGCGCGCGCCGGGTGATCGTGCTCGACGGCGTGTCGGTGAACGACCTGTTCCTGCCGTTCAGCGACGAGGTGCACTTCGGCGAGCGCGTCGGGCTGATCGGCCCCAACGGCACCGGCAAGAGCCACCTCATGCGCGCCCTCGCCGGCAGCGAGCCGGCCACCACGGGCACGGTGTCGTACGGCCCACGCACCAGCGTGGGCACGTTCACGCAGATCAACGATCGCCCCGACTTCCTCGGCAAGCTGTGCTTCGACATCGTGCGCGAGCGCGTGTTCGACGACGAGAAGACGATGAAAGCCCTTGCCCGCTACGGCTTGGCCTACAACGCCAAGCAGGCCTTCGACACGCTCTCGGGTGGACAGAAGGCGCGGCTCGAAATTCTGTGCCTGGAACTGGAAGGGCACAACGTGTTGCTGCTCGACGAGCCCACCGACAACCTCGACATCGAATCGTCGGAGGCGCTCGAGCGGGCGCTCGACGGGTTCCAGGGCACGGTGTTGGCCGTCAGCCACGACCGCACTTTCCTCGCCCGGCTCGACCGCTTCGTGATGATCAACGATGCCGGCGAGGTGTACTCGCTGCCCGACTACGGGCTGGCGATGCAGGCACTGGCCGCGCCCACCGAGGTGCGCCGCCTGCGCCTGGCCAAGCCGCTCGGCTGACGCGTTCGACGCGCCGACGCGATCCGGGTTGGGGGGTGCGGCAGTCAGTCGTCGGCTTCGGTGGCGGTGGTGTCGATCACGCCGCGGAAGTCGGGCACGTGCGGCTGCTCGCGCCCCCCACGACTGGTCATCGTCGCGCCCACCCGTTGGGCCAGGCCGCCGTCGTTCATGATCGCCCGCGCCACCGTGCTGCCCAGCTTGCCGCCGAGGGGCAGGTGGCCCGACGCCACTGCCGCGATGAGCGCGCTCGACACATGCGCCGCGGCCGGCTGCACGCTGCGCCAATCGACCTCGCCGGCCATCGCCTTCATCCGTTGGGCGATCTCGCCGGTACGCGCCGAGGTGGCCTGACGTACCGCGGCCCAGTCGATGTCGCGGACCGCGCCGACGATGGTGCGCTCGTCGTCGGCGGCAGAGCGGTCGTCGGCTTCGTCGGCGTCGCGGGCGTCGTCGTCGCGGTCGATGCCGTCGGCGCCACGGGCCGCGGCTGCTTTCCTGTCGGCCACCTCCGCCTGGCCGGCGCGGTACTCGTCGCGTAACAGGCGGGCGAAATCGACCGCTCGCGCCTTCGAGCTGAACGGCCGCACCGCATCGGCCAACCGGGCCGCGGCCTTGCCGAACACTCCTGTCGCCATCGCTGTCACCCTACTGGCGCGGCTGCGCTCCGGGTCGTCCGCATCGCCTGGCGTGCGAGAAACTGCACGTCATGAGCGACATCCTCGACGAACTCGACGGCTGGCTGACCGACAACTGGGACCCCGACCTCACCGTCGGCGAGTGGTGGGAGCGGCTCGGCAGCTCCGGCTGGGCGGCCCCCGCGCTGCCCGCCAACGCCTACGGCAAGGGCCTCGGCCGCAACGAGGCGATCGCCGTCGCCAACCGCATCGTCGGCCACGGCGCGGTGCCTGCCCCCGGTGGCCTGGGGATGCTGCTGGCCGCGCCGACGATCGCCGTGCACGGCACACCCGAGCAGATCGAGGCCTACGTGCGCCCGATCGTCACCGGCCAGGCCGCGTGGTGTCAGCTGTTCAGCGAGCCGGGGGCGGGCAGCGACCTGGCCGGCCTCGGGGCGCGGGCTGTGAAGGACGGCGACGAGTGGATTGTCAACGGGCAGAAGGTGTGGACCAGCGCCGGGCACATCGCCGATATGGGCATGCTGATCGCCCGCACCAACCCCGATGTGCCCAAGCACCAGGGCATCACCTGGTTCGCGTGCGACATGCACCAGGGCAGCTTGGTCGACGTGCGGCCGCTGCGCGAGATGACCGGGCGAGCGCTGTTCAACGAGGTGTTCCTCAGCGACGCACGAGTACCCGACTCGGCGGTGATCGGTGGGCTGCACAACGGCTGGGCGGTGGCGAACACGACCTTGATGTTCGAGCGCGCCGGCCTTGGCGCCGGTGGCCACGCGGCGGCGGCGCTGTGCACTCCCGGCACGGTGGCCGGCGATCTGCCCAAGCGGGTCGGCGACTTCGTCCGCCCAGCCGAGGTGTCGGTGGCTGCGGGCGGCCTGGTCGCCGGCGCGGAGAAAATGTTCATTGAGATGGCGCGCGCGAAGGGCGTCATCGACGATCCCACCGTGCGTCAGGATCTGGCCCGCCTGCACACGATGCAAGAGGTCGGTCGCATGCTCGCCCTGCGGCTGAAGGCGGAGAAGGCTGCCGGGCGCGACATTGCGGGCGCGCCGAACATCGCCAAGCTGTCGATGAGCCACATCATGCGTGCTGGGCGCGACCTCGGGCTGCGTATCGCCGGTGCCGACGGGATGTTGCACGGCTACAGCACGGCGGCGCGTGAGGCGGTGGCAGCCGCCACCGGGCAGCCGCTGCTGTCGCACGTGACCGAGCTGGCGCTGTTCGCGCAGGGGCCGCCGATCTATGGCGGCACCGACCAGATCCAACGCAACATCATCGGCGAGCGCGCCCTCGGCCTGCCCAAGGAGCCCAACGACGACAAGGTGAAGAGCTGGGCCGAGCTGCCGCGCAACGGCTGAACGGGCCAGACTGGCACCGTGGACGCGCTGGGATACGTGGGTGCCACGGTCGCAGCGGTGGCCGGGGGCGCGATCAACGCCCTCGGGGGCGGTGGCACGCTGGTGACGTTCCCCGCGCTGATCGGGTTGGGCGTGCCCTCGGTGGCCGCGAACATGACCAACACGGTGGCCCTCAGCGTGGGCCATGTCGGGGGCACCTGGGCACAGCGTGACGGCCTGCACGGGCAGCGCCACCGGCTCACCCGTCTGCTCGTCGCCGGAGCTGTCGGTGGCCTCGCCGGGGCCCTGCTGTTGAACAGCACCAGCGACGAGCGGCTGCGCCAGATCATCCCCGTGCTGCTCGGGGCGGCCACGCTGCTGCTCGCACTGCAACCGACCCTGCGTCACCGGCTGGGCCGTCACGCAGCCGGCGAAGGGCGGCCCGATGCGGTCTGGCTGGTGCCGGCGGTGGCGGGCGCGGCGGTGTACGGCGGCTACTTCGGCGCCGGTCTGGGGGTGATGCTCCTGGCCGTGCTCGGCCTCGGCGTGCACGAGCCGCTCAACCGGGCCAACGTGCTCAAGCAACTGCTGGCGCTGGCGATCAATCTCGTCGCCGCGGTGTTCTTCGTGTTCACCGGCGAGGTGTGGTGGGGGCTGGCCGGGCTGATGGCCGCGGGCAGCCTTGTGGGTGGCGTGTTCGGCGGGTTGCTCGCCGGCCGCCTCGACCCCGACCGCTTCCGCGTGGTGGTGGTGGCCGTCGGCGCGGTGATCACGGTGGTGTACGCGCTCAGGGTGTGGTGACAACCGCGAGACTGTGGCGATGGATCATCAGCACTGGCCTCGCTCGCAGCACGAACTTGCCGCCGGGCCGATCAAGGTGAGAGTGCCCACTGTCGACCACGTGTTCAACGCGATGGATCCCGCGCCGCTGGACGAGCGTTCGTTGAACGGCGCGGTGGCCGACTGGATCGAGGAGTGGGCGGAAGATCTCGGGCGCGACAAGCCGTTGGCGATCGAGGTGCACGTCACCACCGATTCGCAGAGCGGGCACCGCGACATCGTTGCCCGCGGGCTGCACAATCACTTCGACTACCGCGCCTGGCAGAGCGACCGCCAGCTCACCAAGTTGTGGCGCGAGGGGCGCATCAGCCTGGTCGTGGGCTTGGCCGCGCTCACTGTGTTCACGACGCTGTCGCACCTGATCGGTGCCAGCGGCAACCCGGTGCTCGACGTGGTGCACGAGGGCGTCGCCGTGCTCGGTTGGGTGTCGATGTGGAAGCCGGTGCAGATCTTCCTCTACGAATGGTGGCCGATCCGTCGCGAGCGCGCCACCTGCCGCCGCCTGGCCGAGGCCGATGTGCGCATCGTCGTCAGCTGAGGCGCTCGCGTAGGCGCACGTAAACCGCCTGGCCGCTGATCGCCTCCAACTCCTCGGCCAGCGAATCGATCACGCGCTGTGCGCCCACGTAGGCGCGGTCGCCCTCGGTGCAGCACCAGGCCATCGTGGTGCCTTCCTCGCCCCAGTCGGCGCGGGTCCAGCGGCGCACGGTGGCGTGCTCTATGCCGTCGGGTTGCATCGCCCACTCGACGCGCAAGGGCAACTGCCAGCAAACCGACGGCTTCCAGTCGATCGGCGACTCGCCGGCCGCCAGCGCGGCGAGGTGCAGCGCGCACCCCTCGCCGCCCTCGAAGCCGGGAAGGTTGAGGAAGATGCACGCGCCGGCGACCAGCTTGGTGTTGTTGCGTTCACCGTTGGAGAACACGTCGTCGCCGTCGACGGTGTGGTGGTGCTGCCACAGGTGATGGGGGATGGTGGCGGCCAACGCGCTGACGGTCATCGCTTCTTCCGCGTCGGCCAGCTCTGCCCCGACTGAGCAGCAACCTTGCCCGAGATGCTCGGCCGGGTGGTCGAGAATGCCCAGGCAACCGCGACCCCAGATGCAGGTCCAGCGCGATTCGAGAAAGGAGCGCTCGAAGCGCCACAGGGTGTCGCCGTCGTCGATCTCGACCATCTCGTCGCCCACGCTGGTGACGGTAGCGGGCGCAGTTGGTCGGGCGGGGTCGGGCGGCTCCGGTGGGTCGCCGGCGCTGGCCGCCTTATGTCGTCCCCGTCACCTTGTTTCGATTTCGAATTCACCGGCGGCGGCGTGGGACTGGAAAGGAGACGGGGTTCCGGGGTTCCGGGCTGGCGTGGCGGCGTGGTGGGCCGAGGCTGCGCCTCATGACGCCAGATTCGAAATCGAAACGAGGTGAACTGGAGCAGAGTGTGTCGGCGGCTGGCGGTCGGCGGCTGAGTCGATTCGAAGGCTGAGTCGATTCGAAATCGGAACGAGGTGACCCGGAGCAGGGTGTGGCACAGCGCGTGGCAACCTGTGTCGGTGGGTGACCAACCAAGCAATGGCGATTACGACCTGATCATCATCGGCACCGGGTCGGGCAACTCGCTGATCGGGCCGGAGATGGATGATTGGCGCATCGCCATCATCGAGAAGGGCGTGTTCGGCGGCACCTGCCTCAACCGCGGCTGTATCCCCACCAAGATGCTCGTGTACCCCGCCGACCTGGCCGAACACACCCGCCACAGCGCGCGGCTGGGCGTGCACACCCGCTATCTCGGCGCCGACTGGCACGACATGGTGCAGCGCATCTTCGGGCGCATCGAGGCCATCGCCGAGAGCGGACGCCAGTACCGCCACGGCCTGGCCAACGTCGATGTGTACGAGGGTCACGGACACTTCGTCGGCGAGCGTGAGGTGGAGGTGCTCGGCCGGCGTATCCGCGGTCGGCAGGTGGTGATCGCGGCAGGGGCGCGCAGCTTCGTGCCCGATCTGCCCGGTCTCGACCAGGTGCCGTTCCACACCAGCGACAGCATCATGCGTATCGCTCACCAACCGCAGCATCTGGTGATCCTCGGGGGCGGCTTCATCGCGGCCGAGTTCGCCCACGTGTTCGGTGCCCTCGGCAGCGAGGTGACGATCGTCAACCGCTCGCACCGCCTGTTGCGCGCCGAGGACGACGACGTCTCGACGCGCTTCACCGAACTGGCCGAGCAGCGCCACGACCTGGCCCTCGGCGCGCGGGTCGAGCGCGTGCGCCGCTCCGACAACGGCGTGGTGGTCGACGTCGACTGTGACGGTATGCGCCGCGCGATCGAGGGTGATGTGCTGCTGGTGGCCACCGGCCGGGTGCCCAACGGCGACCAGCTGAACGCCACCGCGGCAGGGATCGGGATCGACCCCAACGGTGCCGTCGTGGTCGACGCCTACGGACGCACCACCGCACCGGGCGTGTGGGCGCTCGGCGATGTGAACGGCCGCCACCAGCTGAAGCACATGGCCAATGGCGAGGCGAGGGTGATTCGCCACAACCTCAGCCACCCCGACGATCTGCAGCAGTTCGACCAGCGGCCTGCGCCGCACGCAGTGTTCTCGAACCCGCAGATCGGCGCGGTGGGGCTGACCGAACGCGAGGCAATCGCCCGTCGTGAGCGCACGGGTGAGCTGTTCTGCGCGGTTGTGCACGACTACGCCGGCGCGGCCTACGGCTGGGCGATGGAGGACACCACATCGTTCTGCAAGCTGATCGGCGACCCGCGCACCCGCCTGCTGCTCGGCGCGCACGTGATCGGCCCGCAGGCCTCGCTACTGGTGCAACTGCTCGTGCAGGCGATGCACCTCGGCACCACCGCCGACGAGATGGTGGCCCAGGTGTGGATCCACCCCGCGCTGAGCGAGGTGGTCGAGCAGGCGCTGCTCGCGCTGGTCGACGCGTTCGACCGCCACCCCGCAGGCTGACCGAACGCCAGCCCGAGCCCGGCGCGCGCACTCTCACCGTTCTCTAACCCGGCGCGGGTGGGGGCCTTACCTCGGTTGGTCACAGTGATCGTTGCCACCAACTGGCAACCACCAACCGAAGGGAACCCCCAATGAAGAAGAACCTGATCGTCGTCGGCATCGCTGCCGGCCTGCTGGCCGGAGCCGGCGCCACCTACGCGATGGGCAGCGACAGCGTGCCCACGTCGAGTGAGCGAGTGGCGTGGGCCAATTCGGTCTCGCTGGTGTCGGCCGAAACCGGCACCGATGAGGCTGGCGAAACCGACGACCCGGCAAGCACCGATGCCACCGCCGCCACCGAATGCGGTGATCGCAGCATGGACGGCGCCAAGCTGAGCACCGTCGCCGAGATCCTCGGGCTCACCGTGGACGAGGTGCGGGAATCGATCGCGGATGGCTCCACTCTCGCCGAACTGGCGGTCGCCAACGACTCGTCTGCTGACGAGCTGATCGACGCCCTCGTCACCGAGATCAAGACCAACCTCGACGAGCATGTCACCGCCGGCGACCTCACCGAGGAAGAGGCCACCACCCGCCTCACCGTCGCCGTCGAGCGGATCACCGAGTTCGTCAACAACACCCAGGAAGCCGGGCCCAACGGCCCCAACGGCCCCGGTGAGTCCGACGGCCACGGTGGGCGTGGCGGCCCCGGTGGCCGCGGCGGTCACGGCAACGGCGCCGCCAACGGCGGCTGACCTCGTACGATCGGCCGGGGAGGCCCCGTCCTCCCAGCCCGCAGCCTCCCCGGCCGGTCGGCGAAGCCGCAAGTGAGAGCAATCGCCCGTGAATCGAACCCAGCACCCCGCAGGACCCACACCGTGAGCGCCCGCCTCCTCCTCGCCGACGACGATCGCGCGATCCGTGAGGCGCTGGTGCGCGCTCTGGCGCTGGAGGGCTACGACGTGGTGCAGGCCGCCGACGGCGCGCAGGCGTTGTCGCTGATCGAGTCGAGCCAGCCCGATCTCGCCGTGCTCGACGTGATGATGCCCAACGTCGACGGCCTCACCGTGTGCCGGGTGGTGCGCGCCGAGCGCAATCGGCTGCCGATCCTGATGCTCACCGCCCGCACCGAGACCGCCGATCGTGTGGCCGGCCTCGACGCCGGCGCCGACGACTACCTGTCCAAACCGTTCGACCTCGACGAACTGCTCGCGCGGGTGCGGGCTCTGCTGCGCCGGGCGCAACCCGCCGACGACAACGCGGCGGCTCCGCTGCAGATCGCCGACATGCGCCTCGACCCCACCGCCCGGCGGGTGTGGCGCGCCGAGCGCGAAGTCGAGTTGTCGAAGACCGAGTTCGACCTGCTCGAACTGCTCGTGCGCAACCAGGGCATCGTGCTCGACCACAGCACGATCTACGACCGCATCTGGGGCTACGACTTCGGCCCCGACTCGAAGAACCTCGCGGTGTACATCTCGTACCTGCGCCGCAAGTTGGAGCATGGCGACGAGACCAAGCTGATCCACACCGTGCGCGGCGTGGGCTACACGGTGCGACTGCCATGAGCCGGGTGACGCGGTGACGCTGCGCCTCAAGCTGGTGTTGGCCCTCACCCTGCTCGCCGCGGCGGCGACGGCGGCAATCGGTGTCGCCTCTTACGTGAGTACCGAGCGCGAGTTGCAGGCCACCATCGACGACTCGCTCGACGTGGCCGTGCAACGGCTGTTCGAGCACCCCGAAGGACTCATCCCCGGGTTCGGTGGCGAGGGGCGCGGCCCGCGCGAACCCGGGTGGGAACGGCCGCGCAGCTTCGAGCAGGTGCTGGTGCAGGTGATCGACGCCGACGGCACGGTGCTGTTCGCCCCCGAGTCGGGCCAGCTCCCCGTCGACGAAGCAGATCTGCAGATCGCCTCCTCGCCGACCAGCTACGACACCGCCCGCCGCGATGTGACCCTCGACGGCGAGCCGTATCGCGTTCTCACCGTGTCGTACGGCGACGGGGCGGTGCAGCTGGCCCGTTCGTTGAGCGAGATCGACGACTCGCTGGACGCCATTCTGCGCAGCACACTGATCGCAGTGGCAGTCGTGGCCGCGGTGTCGGTGTTGCTCGGCTGGCTGCTCGCGGCCGGTATCACCCGCCGCATCGAGCGGCTCACCGCCGCCGCGTCGTTGGTGGCCGACACCGGTCGGCTCGACGTGCCGGTGCCCGCCGACGGCCGCGACGAGGCCGGCCGGCTCGGCCGCGCCTTTGCCGGCATGCTCGCCGCGCTGCACGCAAGCCGTGAGGAGCAGCACCGCCTGGTGCAGGACGCAGGGCACGAGCTGCGCACCCCACTCACCAGCCTGCGCACCAACATCGAGGTGTTGCAGCGGCGCTTCGCGCAGCTCGACACGGCGGCGCGTGAGCAGCTGCTGGCCGACCTCGGCAGCGAGACCCGCGAGCTGACCGACCTGGTGAACGAGTTGGTCGAGCTGGCCACCGACGAACGTGACGACGAGCCGCGTCGGCAGGTGCGCCTGGCCGACGTAGTCGAGCGGGCCGCGGCCCGCGCGCGACGCCGCACCGGGCGCACGATCGTGGTGCGCGCCGACGACGGCGCGTTGGTTGGGCAGCCCGGCGCGCTCGAGCGGGCGGCGCAGAACCTGATCGACAACGCGTGCAAGTTCGCCGCCGACGGCGACGTGGAGGTGACCGTCGCTGCTGGCCGGGTGGAGGTGCGCGACCACGGTCCCGGCCTGGAGGCTCAAGATCTGCCCCACCTGTTCGAGCGCTTCTACCGCTCGGTGGCGATGCGCAGCCGACCCGGCTCGGGCCTCGGCTTGGCGATTGTCGCCGCGGTGGCCGAGCGCCACGGTGGCGAAGTGTTCGCGGCCAACGCCGCCGACGGGGGCGCGGTGGTGGGGTTCGTCGTGCCGATCGAACCGTGAGCCGGCACCCGAGCGGGCGGGGAATGGACGCGCCCGGCAGGGCGTTGCACCGACCATGACCGAATCTGCCCAGTCCACCAGCGATGTCGCCACCGTCGAACGGCTGATCGCCGCCCCCGCGGCGCGCATCTTCGACCTGCTCGCCGACCCGTCGAAGCACCAGGAGTTCGACGGTTCCGGCACGGTCCGCGAGGCCGTCGATGGGTCGCGCCGGCTGGCGCTCGGCGACGTCTTCGGCATGTCGATGAAGATGGGCATCGGCTACCGAATGGCCAATGAGGTGGTCGAGTTCGAGGAGAACAGGCGCATTGCCTGGCAGCCGCGCCCGACGACGAAGTTGCTGCGCCCGATGATCGGTGGGCGCATCTGGCGCTACGAGCTCGAGCCGCAGGGCGACGGAACGATGGTGCGCGAGAGCTGGGACATCCGCCAGGAGCGGGTGCCGATGTTCGTACGCCCGATGCGGTCGCGCACGGTCGACGCGATGACCAAGACGCTCGAGCGCCTGGCTGCCGTCACCGAGAGCTGAACCCCAGCCGACCGGCGCGACTGCGCGCCTTGACGCGCCTCACCTCGCGCCTGGATCACCGGCGTGGGCCGACGATGGTGGTCGTGGTTGTCGTGGTCGTCGTGGTGGTTGTAGTGGTGGGCGGCGCGCCCATCTGCGCCAACGGCACGCCGGCGCGGTCGTGCCCCAGCATCACCAGCACGTTGGCGTCGGCCAGGCCGGCCGACCCGTTGCGAATCCACACCGGGGTGGGCATCGAGTAGATCGGCAGCCCACCCATCAGCGTGCTGATCGAACCGGCCACGGCCTCCGCACCGGGGAGCACATAGATCTTGCTCGCGGCCAGGTCGGCATCGATGCCGAAGCCGTTGGTTGGTTCGCGCACGACGAAGCCGAGCAACGCCAACTCGTTGGTCAGGGCCGCAGCCGCGTCGGGCACGCCCGCGGCGTTGGCCACCTTCACCACTCCACCGGCGGTCACCGGCGGGATAGTTGTGGTGGGCGGAAGCGTGGTGGTGGTGGTCGTGGTGGTGGTGGTTGTGGTGGTGGTCGTGGTGGTGGGCAGCGGCGTGGTGCGGCGATCGTCGCGGCCGCTCCTGCACGCCGCTGGGGCGAGCGCGACGAGCAGCACCACAATGGTGCGCACGACGATCGAGCGGCGGGGCACGGTGGGCATCACAGCGACCAGTCGATCGGATCGAGGCCGACGGCGCTGAGCGCGGCGTTGGCCCGGCTGAACGGTCGGCTGCCGAAGAATCCGTTGTGCGCGCTGAGCGGTGAGGGGTGTGCCGACTCGATCACCACGTGACGGTCGAGGTCGACGAGCGACTTCTTGCGCCGCGCGTTCGAGCCCCACAGGACGAACACCACCCGCTCGTGCTTGTCGTTGAGCACCTTCAGCACCTCGTCGGTGAACAGTTCCCAGCCCTTGCCGTGGTGTGAGCCGGCCTGGCCGGCGCGCACGGTGAGCGTGGTGTTGAGCAACAGCACGCCCTGGCGGGCCCAAGCCTCGAGGTTGCCGTGGGTGGGAATCGGCAGGCCGAGGTCGGTGTGCAGTTCCTTGTGGATGTTGGCCAGCGACGGTGGCACGGCCACGCCGGGGCGCACCGAGAAGCACAGGCCGTGCGCTTGCTGTGGCCCGTGGTACGGGTCTTGCCCGAGGATCACCACCCGCGTCGCGGCGAGGGGGGTGAGGTGCAGTGCGGCGAACACCTCCTCGTCGGGTGGGTACACGCGGTACTGGCGGCGCTGCTCGGCGACGAACTGCTGCAGTTGCTTCCAGTACGGCTTGGCCAACTCGCCGCGCAGCACCGGGTTCCAGTCGGTCGTCGCCATCTCGTCGGCCAGACTACGAGAACCAGTCGGCGAAGAACTGACAGGTCGCCGCCCTGTCGTGCTCTTGTCGACAACCGACCGGGAGGAACCCGCCATGCACCGCACACGCCCAACTGTCACCGCCGCCCGCCGGGCGCTCGCCGTCGCCCTCGCCGCGGCAACTGCGCTCGCCGCTGCCGGGTGCAGCTCGAGCAAGGGGGTGACCGGCGCGAGCACCGCGTCGCTCCCCACCGCCTCGTCCGCCCCGACGGCTACCTCCGCCCCGGCCGAGTCGGTGCCACCCACCAGCGCGGTGGCCACTACCGCCCCGGCGCCCGCCCCCACTGCGCCCGCGCCGACGCCCGCGCCGGGCGGATCGGGCGGATCGGGCGCGGTGCTGCCGGCAGTGGCCAACCTGCAGGCCACACCTGGTGGGGGCGTCACCCTGCCGGCCACGTTCACCTGCGGCGCGGGCGACCCGGGCATTCCCGGGTGGACTGTCGCCGACTGCCAGGAGATGCCCTCCTACGCCGACGGGGTCACCACGCTGGTGCTGCGTCGCAACGACGACGGTCGCTTCGCCGTGGTGGTGCTGTTCGCCTCGGGGGGCAGCCTGGTGCAGCGTTACCGCTCCGAAGAGGATGGCCCCGGCATGTGGAACGACGTGGTGGTGCAACTCGGCGACTTCAACGGCGACGACGGGGCCGAGGTGTGGATCGGCTATCGCTACGACGGCAGCGGCGGCTACCTCGACCTCGACGTGCTCGACCCGCGGCCCGACGGGTTGTTCCTGCTCGGTGGGCTGCAGAGCCTCGACCACGGTGTCGCCGACCTGCACCCGGGCGGAGCCACCGTGCAGCAAGCGGTGTACGCCGCGTCCGATCCCGGCTGCTGCCCGAGCAGCGTGCGTCAACGCGAGATCAGCTTCAGCGGCGGCCAGTGGCGGGTCACTGCCGGCAGCGACTACCCCAGCGCCTCGGCGCCGGCGATCAGCGGCGACTTCTGAGAGAGGGGAGGCCCATGGCACCCGCGGTTCGCTACCGTGGGCGCCATGAGATCCCTGGCGGACGCCGCCCGCCGCGTGGCCGAGCGATGACCGACGACCCCTCCGCGCCCGCCGCCTCGTCGGCCGAACCACCCGTCGACCCGACGTTGGTGGCACTGCGCGCGGGCGAGGCCGCGGCGCAGATCGTGGCCGATGCCGCGGCCGGCGCCACCGACGCGGAGGACGACGAGGGCGGCCCGCAGCCGGTGATCGGCGATGTGGTGCTGGCGCTCGACATCGGCGGCACCAAGATGGCCGCCGGGTTGATGACGATGCAGGGCGAACTGATCGACCGCGAGCAGATCGAGGTCAACCACCGGCTGTCGGCCGACGCGCTGTTCAACAGCCTGCACACGATGGTGAACTCGCAGCTGGCCCGTGCCCGCGACCATCACCGCATGCGGCCGATCGCCGTCGGGGTGGGTTGCGCGGGACCGATCGCCCGCGACGCGGAGACGGTGTCGCCGATCAACATCCACGTGTGGCGCGAGTACCCGCTGCGGGCGCGGCTGATCGGTGCCACGTCCCTGCCGGTGTATGCCGACCTCGACGCCAAAGCGCTCGCCCTCAGCGAGGGCTGGCTCGGTGGTGCGCAGGGCGCGAACAACTTCATGGCGATGGTGGTGAGCACCGGCGTGGGCGGTGGCATTGTGCTCAACGGGCAGCTGCTCGACGGCGCGGAAGGCAATGCCGGCCACATCGGCCATGTGATCGTCGAGCCCAACGGGCGGCGTTGCGGCTGCGGGTCGCGCGGGTGCCTCGAGGCGGAGGTTTCCGGCACCGCGATCGAGGCGATCACCGGTCGGCCGCCCACCGAGCCCTCCTACGAGATCATGCAGCGCACCGGCCGGATGGTGGGTAGAGCGGTGGCGTCGGTGTGCAACCTGCTCGATCTCGACTTGGTGGTGGTCGGTGGCTCGGTGGCGCTCGGTTTCGGCGCGACCTTCTTCAACTCGGCGCAGGAGACACTCGACACTCACTCGCGGCTCGCCTACTCGCGCGGCGCGCGCATCTCGCCGGCGCGCCTCGGCGATCGCGGCCCGCTGCTCGGCGCCGGCGCGGTCGCCGTGCGTGGCCTGCGCCGCTCTCGCCGCCGCGAGCGCTACAACTGACCCGATTCCCAGCCGGAGGTTCCCGATGACCAAGATCCGCAGCACCGACAAGTCGAACATCCAAGACCGGCGCGGCCAGTCGAGCGGTGGCTTCCCGGGTGGTTTCCCGATACCCGGCGGGCTGAAGGCTGGTGGGGGATGGTTGGGGGTGGTGGTGCTGCTCGCGTCGCTGTTCCTGCCCAAGCTGCTCGGGTCGAGCGGTTCGTCGCTGTCGAGCGACACCGGCAACGCCGGGGCCACCACCTGCGAGACCGAGCTCGAGCAGATCGTGTGCGGCGTGGCCAACGACGTGCAGGAGTACTGGACCAGCCAGTTGCCGCAGTCGTTCGGGGTCGAGTACCAGTACACCGAGGTGGTGTGGTTCACCGATGGGGTGAGCACGGCCTGCGGCCAGGCCAGCTCGCAGACCGGTCCGTTCTACTGCCCGGCCGACTCGTTGGTGTACGTCGATCTCGGGTTCCTGCAGCAACTGGAGGAGCAGTTGGTGGGTGGCACCAGCGACCTGGCCGAGCAGTACATCCTCGCCCACGAGTATGGCCACCATGTGCAGAACATCCTCGGCACCAACGCCGAGGTGCAGCGGGTGGCGCAGCGTGACGAGGAGCTCGGCCGCCAGTACGGCATCGCCCTCGAACTGCAGGCCGACTGCTACGCCGGTGCGTGGGTGGGGGCGCGCGACGTGTTGGAGAACGCGGAGGAGTTGGACGAGGCGATCAGTGCCGCCGAGGCGGTGGGCGACGATCGCATCCAGGAGCGCACCGAGGGCCGCATCGACCCGGAGAGCTGGACCCACGGCTCGGCCGAACAGCGCAAGCAGTGGTTCCTCGCCGGCTACAACTCGCAAGACCCTCGCCAGTGCGACACCTTCGCCGAAATCGGCTGAGGCGAGTTCGAGTGGCGTTAGCAATCACTCGCTGAACTTGCGGTACACCCACTCGAGCGGGCCGTGGCGGAAGCGGCGGTGCCACTCGACGCTGAACACCACCGCGAGCAACCAGTAGCACAGGGCGAGCAACAACGAGTTGCCGACTCCTCCCGGCGCGACCCAACCGAGCCAATCGACCACCAGGTTGAACACCAGCGCGTGACCCACATAGAGGGTGAGCGTGGTGCGGCCGGTATCGGCCAGCGCGAGGGTGACGCGGCTCGAGCGGGTGCGCTCGGCCAACCAACCGACGAGCGGCACGACAACCATGGTGGTGCCGAGGGCGGTGACCGTGTAGAGCAGCCCGCGGTCGAAGGGGTGGGTGGAGCGCAACCCGGGGTGCACTCCGAGCGCGGCCGACAACAAGTAGCCGACGGCCGCCAGTGGCAGCCCGATGCTCACCAACCGGGCGCGACGCAGGGCGGTGAACGGCAGGCGGCGACCGATGGCGATACCGAGACACAAGAACGCCAGCCATGGCAGCAATGGATGGGTACCGCGCACGAACAGGCGGAGCAGTTCGTCGCGGGGCGAGTGGGCATCGTGGGTGGGTCCGCTCACCAGCCACTGCACGTCGTGGCCGTTGCCGCGCCGATCGATCACCCACCAGTTGATCGCCGCCGCCGCCACCGCCGCGGTCGCGCCGATCAGCGCCAGCCACCGATCGCGCCACGTGAACAGAGCCGCGGCAATCACGAACATCGCCCCGTAGTAGACGAGGATGGTGCCGCTCCACACCCAGTTGAGCAAGAAGCCGCCGACGTACAACAGCACGCCACGGCGCAGCAGCGTCCATCGCAGCTCCCGCACGCGTGCCTGGTCGCGAGCGGCCACTGCGCGGGCAGTGAGCAGCGCGA
Source organism: Actinomycetota bacterium (assembly GCA_963169215.1). Classification (GTDB taxonomy): domain Bacteria; phylum Actinomycetota; class Acidimicrobiia; order Acidimicrobiales; family Ilumatobacteraceae; genus UBA668. The sequence goes on along the minus strand of CAUJEE010000130.1, from coordinate 1,375 downwards.
TGCCCATCCCGGCAACGGTGACGAACACGGCCGCGAAGCGAGTGGAGAGCGGGCCGCGCCACGGGTCGACCAGTCGCTCGACGAACCCGTCGGGTGGATAGCTCGCCCCGCGGTGGATGAGGTAGCCGTGGTAGTTGAGCACGCAGACACCGACCAAGGCGACGGCGCGCACGACGTCGAGTTCGATCAGCCGATTGCGTTGCGCAGATCCTTCGCCGGTCACGCCCATACCACCTCGTCGACGAGGGTGGCGATCAGCGGGCGCTGCACGTCGACCCGGTCGCCCACCTGCGGGCACGGGTCGCCGTTGGGCACGAACACCATCGAGGTGTGCATGTGCGGCGCCTCCAGCAGGGCCAGGCGCGTGCGCGCGAAGTGGAACGGGCTGCGCCGGGCCGGGTCGCTGCTGTCGTGCGCGGCCACCCCGTGCGCGCTGCCGGCACCGATCGCCACCAGCGTGCCGTCGCCGGGCACCACGGTGTGGAAGTAGCCCGCGGTCTCACCGGCGTGCACCGCCCGGATGTGAACGACATCGGCGTCGAGGTGCAACAGCTCACCTTTCACCGCGCCGTGCCACAGCGCGGTGCCGACGCGAATGCGAAACGTCCGCGTCGGGTGACGTTGCCCCAGCGCGGCGAACGAGGCCGGGGCGAGGTGGCTGACCCACAGTTCGACATCGGCGCCGGCGTCGTCGGCGATCAGCGGCAGCCAGGCTTCGATCTCGTCCAGCCGGGCCGCGTCGTCGCCGGCGAGCGGCAGGTGCAGTGCGAACCCGGCCACCTGCAGCCCGGCGCGCTCGATCGCGGCGAGCAACGCGGGCAGCTCGTCGGGCGTCGCGCCGTAGCGGCGCATGCTGCTGGCCAGCTTCACCATCACCCTCGTCGGCGGCTGCCCGGGGGTCGGCGCGGGTGGCCCGGTGAGCGGGGCGAAGTGGGCGATGCTGCCGACGGTGCGGATCAGCCGCGCCGCGCCCGGATGCGCGGGCCCTGGGTCGAGGCCGGGGGTGAGCACCACCGCGGTGATCCCGTCGGGGATGTCGGCCAGTTCGTGCACCGTGCCGACGCACACCTGGTGGGCGAGGCGGCTCGCATGGGGCATCAGCGTCGCCCGCCCGAACCCGTAGCCGTTGCCCTTCACCACCGGCACCAGCCCCGGCCCATAGGCGTCGGCGGTGGCGCGCAGGTGCGCCTCCCAGGCCTCGCGCCGCACCGTCAGCCGCACCGTCATCCCGGCCACGGTACCCCGCCACCCCCACCCATCCCCGCCCATCCCCGCCCAACCCCGTCCCCCCACCCAGTCAGTGTCATTGCGCTGCCTCGGGGCTTCGTGGGGGCGGCATGACACAGACGAAGGGGCGGGGACGGGGGCGGGGGAC
>CAUJEE010000129.1 GCA_963169215.1 Actinomycetota bacterium | reverse complement strand
ACCCGTCGGTGCGCGTGGTACGCCGCGCAGGTGCCCTCGCCCGACACCATCGGCGCCCCGAGGGGTGTCGCCGGCGTGCAGCGCGTGCCGAACTGGGCGCACTCGACCGGGGTGATCAGGCCGCGCAGCACGTCGCCGGCGCGACACTCCGGCGGCTCGCTGGCGGTGACCGCGCTGAGATCGAAGCGCACCTCGGCGTCGAACTGGCGCAGGTGCGGGCGCAGCTTCCAACCGCTGGCGGGGATCATGCCGATGCCCCGCCAGTCGCGGTCGCACACCTCGAACACTTCCGCCAGCAAGGCGCGGGCCACCGGGTTGCCGGACGCGGCGACGGCGCGCGGGTAGGCGTTCTCCACTTCGGCGCGGCCCTGCTCGAGTTGAACCACGGCGCGGCGGATGCCGTCGAGCAGGTCGAGCGCCTCGAAGCCGGTCACCACTATCGGCACGTGGTGCTGGGCCACGAACGGCACGTATTCGCCGGTGCCCATCACCGTGCACACGTGGCCGGCGGCGAGGAAGGCCTGCACCCGGCAGTGGGGCGCGGCGAGCACCGCTTCCAGCGCCGGCGGCACCAGCACGTGGGCGGTGAGCAGCGAGAAGTTGGCCAGCCCCAGCCGTTGCGCCTGGGTGACCGCCAGCGCCGCGGCGGGCGCGGTGGTCTCGAAGCCGATGGCGAGGAACACCACCTCGCGCTCGGGCTCGGTGGCGGCGATGCGCACCGCATCGAGCGGCGAGTGCACCACCCGCACGTCGCCGCCGCGGGCGCGCACGGCGAACAGGTCGGTGCTGCTACCCGGTACGCGCAACATGTCGCCGAACGAGCAGAAGGTCACCTCCGGGCGGGCGGCCAGCGCGAGGGCGCGGTCGATGGTGACCAGCGGGGTGACGCACACCGGGCAGCCGGGACCGTGCAGCAACTCGACGCCTGGCGGGAGCAGCTGGTCGATGCCGTGGCGGATGATCGAGTGCGTCTGCCCGCCGCACACCTCCATCAGCGTCCACGGCCGGGTGGTGACGCGCTCGATCTCGGCCAGCAGAACGCGGGCGAGTTGCGGGTCGGTGAACTCGTCGAGGTACTTCACCGGGTCGGGCCGTTCTGGGCCGTGCTGTTCTGGGTCGAGCCGATGTCACGGAACAGCGCGAGCGACTCGGCCGCGGCGGCCTCGTCGAGCAGTTGGATGGCGATGCCCGCGTGGGCGATGACGTAGCTGCCGATCGTTGCCTCGGGCACCAGCGACAACACGACCTCGCGTATCGTGCCGTCGAAGTCGACCTCGGCCACCGGCTGGCCGAACTGTTCGCCGATGGTGACGACGCGGCCGGGAATCGCCAAGCACATCTCAGTTGCCCCCCGCCCGCCGCTGGCTCGCGGCGGCGCGGGCGATCACGGCCTGGCCGAGAGCCAGGCCGCCGTCGTTGGTGGGAACCTGGCGGTGCTGCAGCACGGTGAAACCTTCGCGCGTCAGCGCCTGCGTGCACAGATCGGCGAGCAACAGATTCTGGAACACACCGCCCGACAACCCCACTGCGACCCCCCTCTCGCCCACGTCCGCGCCCGCCGCGCCCCCGCCCCGGCCCCGTGTTTCAGCGTTTGTGTCATGGATGTACCACGAAGCCACGTGGCTGCCGCATGACACCAAGGCCCGGTGGAAGCGGGTGGAGATGGTGGAGGGGGGAGTGCCGGCGGCCAGGTCGGCCACCACTGCGGCGATCACCGGCGTGGCATCGATCGATCCGTCGGCCGCCGGCGGGGCGAAGGTGTAGGCACCCTCGGCCGCGGGGTCGGCGATCGCCTCCAGTTCGATCGCCGCCTGCGCCTCGTAGTCGACCTGCTGGCGCACCCCGCACAGAGCGGCGACAGCGTCGAACAGGCGGCCGACGCTGCTGGTGGGAACGGTGTGGTGCCGATGCTCCAGCATCGCCGACAGCGCCTCCCGGTCTGTCGCCGCCGTCGCCGCCACCGGCGCGAGCGACGGGTGCCACTCGATCCCCGACGCATGCAGGTGGGCAAGAGCACTGCGGGCCGGGTGCTCGATCGCGGCGTCGCCTCCGGGCAAGGCCACCGGTCGCAGGTGGGCCACCCGCCGAAAGCCGCCCGCCGTCGCGGCCAGCACCTCACCACCCCAGATGGTGCCGTCGGGGCCGTAGCCGGTGCCGTCGAAGGCGAACACGAGCAGTTCGTCGCCCACGCCGTGCTCGTCGCCCACGCCGTGCTCGGCGGCGATCGACATCGCGTGCGCATGGTGGTGATGCACCTCGTGCACCGGCAAGCCCCACTCGCCGGCCAGTTCGCGCCCGAGGCGAGCCGACAGGTAGGCGGGGTGGGCGTCGACGGCCACCGCCTGGGGCAGCACCCCGACCAACTCGCACAAGTCGTGGGCCGCGCGTCGGGCCGCCTCGTAGGTGGCCAGCTGCCCGTGATCGCCGAGGTGCTGCGACATGAACGCCAGGTCGCCGGCGGCGAGGCACAGCGCACCTTTCAGGTCGCCGCCCATGGCCAGCACCGGCGGCCCACCGGCTGGCAGCGCCACCGGAAGCGGCACGTAACCGCGGGCGCGGCGCACGAACGACACCCGGCCGGCGTGCACGCGTACCACGCTGTCGTCGCACGCGGTGTGTATCGGGCGGTTGTTGGCGAGGAACGCATCGGCGATGGTTGCCAGCCGGTCGCGCGCCTCACTGTCGTCGATCGCGATCGGCTCGTCGGCGACATTGCCCGAGGTGCACACCAGCAGCCGTGGCGTGGCCGGATCGTCGAACAGCAGGTGCTGCACCGGGGTGCACGGCAGCATCACGCCGATGTCGGCCGCGCCGGGAGCGCACAGTTGCATCCACTCGCGGCCGCCGTGGTGACTGTTGGTGTCGGTCGAGGTGGCACCCACCCGTACGAGTACGATCGGTCGCTGCGGCGAGGCGAGCACGTCGAGTTCAGCCGCGGAGAGCGCGACGCCCGCCGACACCGCATCGTCGATGCCGGCCACGAGCACGGCGAATGGCTTGTCGCCGCGCCGCTTGCGGCGACGCAACTCGGCCACCGTCGTTGGATTGGTGGCGTCGCACATCAGGTGATAGCCGCCCAAGGCCTTGGCGGCGACGATCGCCCCTGCGGCGAGCAACTCCTGCGCGGCGCGCAACGCCCCGTCGCGCGTAGCCAGCACCGCACCCGCGGCATCGGTGAGCAGGAGGTGCGGCCCGCACACCGGGCAGGCCAGTGGCTGCGCGTGGTGGCGTCGGTCGGCCGGGTCGTCGTACTCGCGTTGGCAATCGGCGCACAGCGCGAACGCGGTCATGGTCGTGTTCGGTCGGTCGTAGGGCATTCGGCGGGTGATCGTGAAGCGCGGCCCACACTGGGTGCAGGTGACGAACGGGTAGTTGTGGCGGCGATCGTGCGGGTCGCGCATCTCGCGCAGGCAGTCGGCGCACACGGCGACGTCGGGCG
>CAUJEE010000128.1 GCA_963169215.1 Actinomycetota bacterium | reverse complement strand
GCAGATGCCACCGTTGCGCTGGGCCTCGGCCACGACGTGCATCGCCAAGGTCGACTTGCCCGACGACTCGGGGCCGAAGATCTCGACGACGCGGCCGCGGGGCAGGCCGCCCACGCCGAGGGCGACGTCGAGCGCCAGTGCCCCCGTCTGGATGGCGGAGATGGCCATCGTCGCCTTCTCGCCCATCTTCATGATCGAGCCCTTGCCGTACTGCTTGTCGATCGCCGCCAGGGCAACCTCCAGGGCCTTGTCTCGCTCTGCGCTCACAACTGTCTCCGTTCGTTCGGTGCCGCTTGCCGGCAACGTGTGCTGCTGGTGAATCCGGCAGGGACGCTGCCGTGGGGTGCACCGTACGGAGGGGGTGTGACAGGGTTGCCGAGCGGTGTGATCGGGTGCCTGCACACCCCTTTCCGGGGGTGCCGGGGTGCTGGGTTGTTCGAACGACACGATTGTAACTACGAACAGTCGTTCGATCAAGCACCCTTGTCGACTTTGCCGGCTGCCTGGTCGTCAAGGCCCGCGCCACCGACCGCCGCCTGCGCCTCGGCCAGTTCGCGCGAGTCGGGTTTGTGCGTCGCCAGGTCGAACGCCTGCCACAGCATGAACGTGAACGGGTAGGCGATCACCGGGATGACGATCGCCCCGCCCACCATCGCGAGGGTGAGCGCCAGCACCGGAAAGTCGGGGGCCGTGGTCACGAAGCCGGCGATCATGCCCACCCCGAGAACGAAGAAGGTGACCACTACGTTGAGCGCCACCGGGCCCAGTTCGAAGCCGTGCTCGCGGTGCCAGCGGATGCCGCACGTGCGGCAGCGCTCGTGGTGGCCGAGCCAGCGCTTCATCGTCGACCTGCGACCGCCGCACAAGGGGCACCGGAGCACGGCTGCCCGGCGGAACATGGTGCCCGCAGGCGGCACCGCGCGGAGGGGGTCTTGTGTCACCAACACCATGGTATGGATCGCGCCCACCCTTTCGACCAGACTCTCCCCGTGCGCTCCACCCTCGCCGGCTTGTTCTTCGGCCTCGCCTATGCACTCGCCAGCCTGTCGCTCAGCGGGTTCCTGCTGCAACGCACCGCGTTCGACCCGGGTACCTCGTCCAGCTCGGTGGGCGTGGTGCTCGACGATGCGGCGATGAAGGAAGCACTCGTCGACTTCGTCGTCGACAACACGGCCACCGCGCTCACCGATACCCCATCACAGATCGAGGAGCTGCGCACCCAGGTGAAGTTCGTCGCCGAGCACCCAGAAGGCGAGCAGTTCCTCGCCGACATCATCCACGACACGCACGCGTACATGATCGGCGACCAGGACGACCCGGTGACCATCACCGGCGCCGACCTGGTGCCCATCGTGCGTAGCGAGGCCGTCGGCGACCTGCCACCGGTGGTGCTTCCTGTGCCGCGAGTGGCCGCGCTGGTGTACGCCAATCGCGTGCTCGACTGGCTGGTGCCGATCGGGGGAGGCGCCGCCCTGTTGCTGGTGCTGCTCGGCATCACCGCCCATCCCGATCGCGAGACGGCACTGCGCTGGCTCGCGTACGGGATGATCCTCGCCGCGCTGGTGGTGGCCTTGGTGGGCTACGTCGTGCCTCGGTTCGTGGTCGGCCTGGCCAGCGACAGCGTGTGGGCCAACATCCCGGCGCGTCTGGCCGACCACGCGCTACCGCTCTTGATCGGCCTCGAGTTGCTGTTGCTCGGAGGTGCGGTCGGGATCATCGCCGGTAGCGGCATGCTGCGCCGCCGACGTCGCTGGGACGCGCCGATCAACACCTACCGCTACACCCAGGACCGCGGCTGGAGCTGACCGGCCTCACACTGCCGGGCGCGACCACTCGGTGCGGTCAGGCGACCAGTTCGGCGACGAACTCGCCGAACACCTCGGCGTAGCGCAGCGCGTCGGCGTCGGTGTGCAGCACCGAGATCAGCCACTGCTCGTCGAGGCCCGGTGGCAGCAGGATGCCGCGGTTGATGCCGTGCATCCACTGCGCGAAGGCAAGATCGAAGTCGGTGGCCTTGTAGTCGCGGTAGTTGGCGATCGGCTCGGGTGCCCAGGTGACGCAGCCCTTGGCGCCGAACTGCACAGTGTGCGCGGGCAAGCCGGCGGCGGCGATAATCCGGTCGCACGCGTCGAGCAGCAGGCGGTTGCGGGCGATGGTGGCCTCGGTGGCCTCGGGTGTGCACACCTCGGCCAACACCGCCTTGGCCGCGGCCATGCACAGCGGGTTGCCGTTGTAGGTGCCGAGGTGCAGCACCTTGCCGGCGGTGATCTGATCCATGCACTCGCGGGTGCCGCCGAACGCGCCGAGGGGCAGGCCGCCGCCGATGCACTTGGCCAGCGTCACCAGATCGGGCTGCACACCGAACACACCGGTGGCGCCGCCCCAGCCGGCGGTGATGCCGGTCTTCACTTCGTCGAAGATCAGCATCGTGCCGTACTTGCGGGTGAGGTCGCGCACGCCCTGCAGGTAGCCGGGCTGTGGCTTGCAGATGCCGATGTTCTCCATCACCGGCTCGACGATGAAGCAGGCCACATCGCCACCCTGCAGTACCCGCTCGAGCGCCTCCAGGTTGTTGTAGGGCACCACCCGCGTGTCGCTGAGCACGCCGCGAGTGATGCCCGCGGTGGCCGGGATGCCGCGCGGCGAGTCGGCCGGGCCGGCTTCGCTCACCGGCGGCTTCATCGAGATCATCACCTCGTCGTGGTGGCCGTGGTAGCCACCCTCCACCTTGACGATCTTCTCCCGCCCGGTCACGCCACGGGCCACACGGATCGCGTCCATCGTCGCCTCCGTGCCCGAGTTGGTGAAACGCCACATCGGTAGGCCGTAGCGCGCGCCGAGCAGCTCGGCCACCTCGGCGTTCATCTCGCAGGGGGTCACGAACAGCGTGCCGTTGTCGAGTTGGCGCTCGACCGCCTGACGCACCGCCGGGTGGCAGTGCCCGGGGAACAGCGCGCCGAAACCCATGTCGAAGTCGATGTAACGGTTGCCGTCGACGTCTTCCATCCACGACTCCTGCGCCCGGCGCACAACGATCGGGTGCGGGTCGTAGGCCTGGAAGCTGCTCGGCACGCCCAGCGGCATCACCTTGCGGGCCCGTTCGGTGGCACGCTGCGAGCCTTGTGTGCGCTCGACGTATACACCGAGTTCACGCTTGGTGATTTCCTTGGCCCGCTCGGCCAGTTCACGCGTGGGAATGCTTTCCGTTGCGCTCATGTGTGATCCCCTCCGGATTCCGTGCTCGACAGCGTAGCCGACGACGGATTCCGTCGTGACCGAAGGGGCTGGCTGCGACACGACCGTCACCGATCTGTCACCGCGACGCGACACGTGGCGGCAGGTTGGGGGCGGGTCGGGGTCGGGTCGGGTCGGGTCGGGTCGAGGACCCGCGCCAGTCAGCGGCCCTGTGCCAAGCACATACCCCCGATGTCACCTTGTTCCGATTTCGAATCGGCCCGGCCGCGCCGAGAACGCTGCCGCTTCGTTACGCGGGCAGGACGTGGAGCGCGAAACGGGGGTGGAAAACATCACCGGCTGTGGCAAACTACGAATCCCCATGGTGGCCGTAGCTCAGTTGGTAGAGCATCAGTTTGTGGTACTGAGGGTCGCGGGTTCGAAACCCGTCGGTCACCCCAAAGGCGGCAGTGACCAGGCCTCGCGCCTACACTGCCCGCCAATGCGCCTCTAGCTCAACGGCAGAGCAACGGACTCTTAATCCGCAGGTTCAGGGTTCGAAACCCTGGGGGCGCACAGAGAAGGATCAGGTCTCCCGCACGGTCAGAAGACCAGGACGTCTACTGCGCAGTGGATGCCGGGCGCTCGGGCAAGTCGAGCGTCAGCCGTCACGAGTGGGCACGAGAGGCCCTCGGCAAGTGCCACGTAGGTGGCGTCGTATGGGGTCACGCTCGACCGAAGTTCGTAGGCCCGGATCATCGACGGGCCGGTCGCAAAGCGGGTGATCGGAAGTGAAAGCAAGTCACCGACCGCTGAGCGGAATCGTCGCGCTGTGAGGTCTCCAGCGCGCCAGCGCCTGCGAAGCACGGAGACGGTCTCGACATCTACGAGGTCCGGCGCGAACCACTGCGAGGCGGCAGCAATCCGGGTGCGCGCAGCGCGTCCGGCTTGCCCGTCGTCGCCGACCACATTGGCGAGCACCGACGCGTCGATGACGATCAACGGTCGCCGCGCTCCTCGTCGATGTCGGCGACGGCTCGTTCAAGGCCGACGCGCCCACCGTTCCGGCGAGAGATGCGTGCGAGCACGTCGTCCATTGTGGGCATCGATGCCAATCGTGTGAGTTGAGTGGCCAGGTACTGCTGAAGTGACTGGCCTGCCGACTCGGCGCGGCGCTGCAGGCTCGCGTGCACGTCGTCGGGCAGGTCGCGTACTAGTACATTCGGCACGCTTGCATTCTGCTATCACATCGTCCACCAGGCAAGTCGCGGCTGAGGTGACCGATCGGCAGTTCTGAACTACGCGCACGAGCGTGAGTTCGTGTCCGTGTGCCAACCGGGGCTGGCGATGGCAGCCGTGAATCGACGAGCAGAGCGGCAGCTATGCGTGGTGCCGCTGTGCGAGGTCTACGCGAACTTCGCGTGCACCTGGCGGACCATACCGCTTCACCGCGTGCGAGCCAGGTCCCAGGGCTGATCGGCTGAGGGCGGAGTCGACCGCATCCCAAAGCGCATCTGCATCGGGTCCGTACATGAAGAGCGTGGCCCCGTCTGCCCCGATCTCGTTGCCGTCGAACTCGCCGACGCCAACCGTTTCGATCGCTTCGATGATCGGGTCCTCGATCAGATCGAGGCCGGAGTCTGGGTCTGTCAGCGATGTGATCCGAAGGAGAACAGCTTGCTCGACGTCGGGCCCGCCGTCAGCCGAAGCCTCCTGAGTCGGTCGGTTGATTGTCCGCTTCTTCCAGAAGGCCATAGGAAGCGCACTTTGCCCGAAGCTGCCGCCATTGTCCAGCACGCATAGCGGCAGCTATGTATCCCAACGAAGGCGGGTCGAGTCGGGCCACGGCAGCGGATCGAAGAACGAGTAGACGTCCGCATCGTCCAGGAGGCCGTCGCGCAGAAGGACGACTAGGCCGCCGACCTCGGTGCCGTCACCCGCAAGAATGGTCGCAGTCACAGGCACTGGGTTGGGGGCTGTTGAGCGGGGAACCGCACTCTCATCCGAGAACACGAATCCGATGGACCCGCAACCGCACTTGCAGCTCGGCTCGACCATTGCATCGGCCAACTGGAGGCGAAGTTCGGCCGCACCAGCGAAGTCCCGGCCGAGGAGTTCGTCCAGCACGGCACGCTCTGCTGGGGTCATCTTCCGTGCTGCCATTGACTCAGTCTGCTCCGTTCCAGACGCGCATAGCGGCAGCTATGGGCGGGGTGGTGACGGCTTACCGAGCTAACGGCGCCGCCACCTCAATCCGCGACGGCTCTCGGGGTACTCCGAGAATGCCAGCCACACCGACACCAGCGATGACCGCCCAAATCGGCTGACTCCAGTTGGCGATGCAGACGGCAAGTCCCACCACGATGGCCCAGAAGACTCGCACCGCCAGGACCGAGGGACGCGCCAGCCACGCCAACAATGCAACGACCGCCGTGCCACCGAGCGTCAGGGCCCACATCATCGGTGTTGCCGGAAGAGCTGGCCCTACGTCAGGACAAGCCGCAACGTCTTTTCGGCATTCACCATCTGCGCCCCAGCCGCCGAGGTGACTCCACCACCACGCTCCCGCCAGAAGGCTCGCCCCGGCGACCGCGTAGAGGCTTGCGACGGCGATGGTCGTCGAGCGCGACATGGAGCGAGCCTACGTCGCGGTTCTGCGGCCACCGCCAGAACGGCAGTTAAGCGATGCCCCACCGAGCGCGTCTCCGTATCACCAGCTTGACGGAAACGCATGCGCTCAGGTCGTTGGCTCTATGACGGCGCGGTAGAACAACCGATCTTCACCCGAGCAGGTTGGCGGAAGTGGAGCGCGTTGACCAGCCGCACCTATCGGCAGTTCGGCGTCGCTGGGTCTACGCGCTCAGTCCGCTGGCGCAACCACAGACCATTAGCTCAGCGGGCGAGAACCAGAGCTGCGTCCACGTCGGCAGACCGCAAGTCTCGCTCCACACGAGCGATGAATGCCGCCACGCACCGCTCAACTTCGTCCCATTCAACGGCCTCGCTCGATCGCTCTGCGTAAATGGACCCGAGCACCCAGCCCGTACTGGTGTGCACAATGGACACCGTTCCGGTCTCCTCGAATGACATCGACTCGAGATCGAAGTCGCCACGGGTGGAATCGTCCATCCACCGAAGCAAGCCGCGGGCGAGCTCGACCACGGGAAAGCTCGGTTCTTCGTAGATCACACCGTCTCGATCGATGATCTGAAGTGTCGCATCGGCCACGACCAAGTAGTCGGCCTGCGAGGTTCCGCGAAGGTCATCGAGATCGAGCCGGTCGTAGGTCAGCAGCAGCATCGTCGCTCGATCATCTGAAAGCTCCTGTGACTCCGCATCGTCGCCGGCAGGAGTCAAGGCTGCCCGCTGCGAGCCCGTCCCGCAACGGGAACGTGCAGATCGGCAGATCTGCACTGTCTAGCGTCGGGCCGATCAGCAGCCTTCGGAGGGCTTCACCTTGAGCGTCGAGCTTTCGCCCTGGATTTCCATGACGATGCAGTCCCCGATCGATGGTTCGTCACCCAGGAGTGATCCGCTGAAACAGACTTCATCAAGCGACTGCTCGCCGACAATCTGGATGCGGCTGGGAACTCCGACGCAGATGGTCAACCCCTTCCTGGGGTCGCTCGCAATCGACACGACGGTGCCCCGCTGCCGGGTGATCTGCGGATCGGTGAGGATGCGCGCACAGGCGAAGAGACCAAGACCAAAGGCCACCGCGAGCAGAGCGACGGGCGCCCACTTCGATCGTGTTGGCGGCCCCGGTTCGGAGGGTATGGCGCGCTCATCGGTCCATCGTTCTCCGTCCCAGTAGCGGACCACGCCACGCCGTCCAGGCTCGGGATACCACCCAGCAGCGAACCCCATCACAAGGTGGCCGATTCGTCTTGGGCAGCTGTCGCGACGTCCTGCCACACCCGAGCAAGCATATTGCCCGAAGTGGCCGGCGTTGTCCAGCGAGCAGAGCGGCAGGTATGTGCGCTTCGACTCCCGCGAACGCGTCAGAATCGGGCCTCCCCTTCGGGCCAGTCCCAGTCGTCCAACCTTCCCATGAAGTCGTGGAACGGGTCGCCCTCGTACCCCGTATCGAACGGCGACATCTCGGCCTCATAGAGAGCAACCAAGACATCATGAGTCCCTGCCACGTACTCGTCGGCCAACATGCGCGCAACCAACTCGCGATGTTCCGCCGACAGATCCGCGAGGAACACGTTCACTGCGTGCTGGTCGGGCAGGAAGTCGGCAGTGGCGTTTGCGTTCCACACACCATGCCGCACGTTGTTCGCCCCGACCTGACCCTGGCCGCCTCGGCAGTTCACTACGAGGCGGTCAATCAGCTGGCGGTACTGGCGATCCTGAGAGTCATCGGTCACGCCCCCATGATGGCCGAGAACGCCATACCTATCGGCAGTTCGGTGCGGGCGAGGGGGCTAGACCGGGACGACCTCGATCAGGTCGTGGAGCGAGTGGAAGTCATCTGGATTGCGTGTGTAGAGCGGGAGGCCGGTCGAGCACGCTGTCGCCGCAATGAGCAGGTCGACCGCTCTTGCTCCACGCGCCTTGCGTCCCGCCCCAAGCACAGCTGCATAGATGCGACCGTACGCTCGCGATGCCTCTGAATCGAACGGCAGCGGATCGAAGACGGCCTCCGCTCGCTGGAGGCGATCCTGCCGACGAGCTCTCTCGTCAGCATCCTGGGTGGCGTGCGGCCCGGCAGCCAGCTCCGCCATCGTGATGGCACTGACGGCCGACTCGATGGGTAGGTGCGCCGGGTCGAGCCGTTCGAGGTCGATGACGACTGACGTATCGAGCAAACCGCGCGGCCGCCGTTGGTCAGGCACGAGGCTCAGCATCCTGTGTCGCGATGGCGTCGAGATCGGCGCGGAAGTTGTCGGCATCGATGGCTGGTGCGTTGCGGAACATCGCGACCACGGCATCGGTGGAGACAAACCGGTGCCGGCGCATCGGCGTCAGCTCACCGACGGGGGTTCCGTTTCGCGTGACTATGAACGTCTCTCCGTGATCGAGCCGGCGCATGATCTCGCCGCTGTCGTTGCGCAGCTCGCGTTGTGTGATCACCTGGGCCATGCCCACACTGTAGCACGCAGTGCTACAGTGTGGGAGGGCGACGTGCCAGATCGCCAGCTCGGAGCTACCGAACGCTCACGAGTCGTGCTGGGTGCCCGGGTTGCCCAGCTGGACGATCGCCGGTGTTGTAGATCTGTTCCACCTCGAACTCGAAGCTTTCGAAGTCCGCCTTGGCGTAGTCGCCGCCGAGAATCCCGCGCTCTTCAACCGACATGGTGTCTGGAGTTCGCGTGGCCCAGGACCGGCCCTCCGCGATCCACACCTCGGTGGGGCGAACATCCTGCTCTAGGGTCCGTCCTGCGTCCACAACGAAGTAGCGGCCTTCGACATCGGCGAACCGGGCGACCGCCGTCGGTTCGCCGACGGAGAAGAGGCGCGCGTGCAGGGTCAGGCGACCGTGTGGTCCCAAGGTTCCGAGTAGTTGCGGACCCCACGAGCAGTCGCCAACAGCGACCTTCAAGCGGAGATGTCGTAGTGGGTCCGGTGACCAGTTCGACACTTGGACGAAGACGTCCGCTGCCGGTCGGTCGCAGTCGTGAGGTGTTTGCAGTTGCATATCCACGGTCACCCGCCTCGCCTGCCGCCAGAGTGCCTCATTCTGCGTGACTTGGTCCCGGGTTGTTTCCAGCTCGACCAGATCTCGGGTTGCTCGTGTGGCCGTCGCGGCGACTCTCGCAGCGACACCTGCGAATATCGCCGCACCCACAGTTCCGAGGGCGACTGCGTATTGGAGCCAGTCTGGGCCGTTTTCGATTGTGATGTTCATCCGCTCGCCCCTCCGCTCACCGAAGGCTAAGACCACGCGGCCGGGCCGAAGAGGATGGGGTGGATCCTCCACCCAGAACGGCAGTTCCGCGTGGTGAGTCAGCTCGCCTCGAGGAGTTGGTGGACACGCTGGTGCGATAGGCCGAGGAGTTCGGCCGCGTCTCGACGGCTCAGCCCGAGGTCTGTGAGTGACTTGACGGCCTCGACGGTCTGCTGTTGTGCCTTTGCTCCCGCGCGCTCGGCAGCGCTGCGTGCGCGGACGACGTCATCGGCGACCGAGGCCAGTGCTGCCGGGAACTGGTCACGAATGCGCAGCTGCGCAGAGTCCGTGTCGAGCCAGAGCCCGAGTGCTTCGCGGATGCGGCTCTGAGCCTGGCGGATGCTGCGCCCGTAGGTCTGGCAGCCGGTGAGTCCCTTGACGCGGACGTTCCAGGCGTTGTCGTCGGCGTCGTAGTCGTAGATCGCGGTGTAGGTCTTGGATGATGTCATCGAAGCCATCCTTTCCCGAGGCAGGGTTCGAGGGCTCGTTCAATCGACCGGAGGGTGCCGGTCGGGATGTCCTGCCCTCGGTGGATTGGGATCACGGTCTGGCATCCGCCAGGGCACCGGATCATGACATGCGAACCCCGCTGGCGAAGCTGCACGCAGTCTGCGCGCTCCACCAGTCGAAGAAGGTTTCGTCCAGTCATGCGTCTAGTGTACTAGACACACCAAGCCACCTGCCACCCACGCGTATTGCCCGATATGGAGAGCAGCCGCAAGCACCGTTGACCACTGCCGCGCATTGACGCAGTTCGTGATGCGAGTATCCTTACATCGGCCACAGCGTAAGGAGACAGCGTGGAAATCGCCGCGAGGATGAGTTCGAAGGGTCAGGTGACCGTCCCGAAAGCCGTGCGCGACGCGCTCGGGATCGCGGAGGGCGACGAAGTCGTCTTTCGCGTCGAAGGCAACCGTGCCGTCCTTGCCCGCACACCCGACTTCCTGACCTTGGCCCGCACCATCAAGGTCCCCGCGGCGCTGCGCAACGTCGCGTGGGACGACGTCATCCGCAAGACTCGAGCCACCCGGGCCGCCAAGCGCGCATGACTGCCTTCGTCGACACGAACATCATCGTGCGACACCTGACCGGCGAGCCACCAGACATGGCCTCACGAGACACGGCCTACCTGGCGGCCGAACCGCAGTTGCTCCTCGCCGATCTCATCGTCGCCGAGACGATCTACGTCCTGGAGTCGTTCTACAAGACCCCTCACAGCCAGATCGCCACCGCAATGCGTTCGCTCGTCGCGCTCCACTCTGTGGTCACCGTCGACCCTGCGCTGCTGCTGCGCGCGCTGGAGGTCTACGAGTCCGACCGGATCGACTTCGCCGAGGCCTACCTCGTGGCCTGCGCCGAGAGCTCTGGTGTCGACCGCATCGCCTCGTTCGACCGATCCATCGATCGGGTCGGCACCATCGAGCGCATCGAACCACCCGCAACTTGACCCGAGTTCCGCCGGAGGATCTGACAGGCGGGGCCGCGGCCGAGAGAGTCGACTCTTGATCCGCAGGTTCAGGGTTCGAAACCCTGGGGGCGCACCAACGAACCAACAGGCGGCCACGCATAGGTGGCGGCCCGCTCGCGGCGGTCTATTCGTGGCGGAGCGTGGCGCGCACCATCTCGAGGGTGGCGCGCATCGCGTCGGTGTCGTTGTCGAAGGTGACGTGGTGCACCTCGCCGTTGAACGGGAAGGGATTGGTGTAGGTGTGCTCCACCGGCAGCCCGCGCCCGCGCCCCAGCGAGAGCATCGCCCCACCGTGCTGCCATGTGATCGGCAGGCCATACGGAATCGGCGCCTCACCAACCGCCTCGCCGTCGACCGACACCGTCAGCGTCCACGGCGGCAGGTGGCGGAACTCGGCGCCGATCGTGTGCTCGCCGGCAGCAAGCGGCGCGGCCACCTCCACCCGCCCGGTCTCTCCCGAGTTCGACACGGCCACCACCACCCGTCCCGCGAGCAGCACCATCGCCAGACCACTGTTCCAGTCGCCGATCTCGAAGATCACGCCCTCTCCCCCACCCTCAGGCACGGTGACCACCGCCGACGTCTCGCCGCCGAAGGCGAGCAGCGGCATCAGGTCGTCCGACACCGGTCCGCCGTCGGGGTGGTAGGTCATCCGCCGGTTGGCCGGGTACGGCGGCTGCAACACCTCCACACCCTCGGCGCGCAGGTCGTCCTTCAGCGGCAGCACCCCGTTGCGCGCTGCCTCGCGATCCCACAGCGCGGCCATCTCGGCCACCAACTCGGGGTGCTCGTCGGCGACGTCGACCGCCTCGCTGAAGTCGTCGTCGAGGCTGAACAGGCACCACCGGTCGGCGGCGAAGTCGCGACTGCCCTCCAGCAGTCGCTCCTCGTCGGCCACCCCGCTCGACACATGGTCGGTGGTCGCCTTCCACCGCCCGCGGATAAGTGCTCGCGAGCCGAGCATCTCGAAGTACTGCACCTCGCGCGGGTCGGGCGCGTCGGCGGCAGTGAAAGACGGCAGCAGCGAGGCCCCGTCGAGCGATTCCTGCGCCACCCCGCCGAGCGTGTCGGCGGGCACTACCCCGCACGCGTCGAGCACGGTGGGCAGCAGGTCGACGACATGGCTCACCTGCCCGCGCACCGCGCCGGCATCGGCGATGCCCCGCGGCCAGTGCACCACCAGTGGGCTGCGCGTGCCGCCCAACCATGCATAGCGCTTCCACAGGCGGAAAGGGGTGTTGCCCGCCCACGCCCAGCCCCATGAGTAGTGGCTGAAGGTGTCGACCCCGCCCCAGTCGTCGGCCCACTGCAGGCTGCGCTCCACCGACTCGGGGAAGCGGGAAGTGAAGCGGTGCTCGTTGAACGTGCCCAGCGTGCCCCCCTCGGCCGACGCGCCGTTGTCACTCATCACCATCACGATCGTGTTGTCGAGGTCGCCGGTGGCCCGCAGGTGCTCGATCACCCGGCCGATCTGCGCGTCGGTGTGGGTGAGAAAGCCGGCATAGGTCTCCTGCATGGTGGTGAACAGGCGGCGCTCTTCGGCGCTCAACGAGTCCCACGCCGGCACCCACGACGGGCGCGGCGTGAGCTGTGCGGTGGGCGGCACGATGCCCTCGGCCACCTGCCGGGCGAAGGTCTCCTCGCGCAAGGCCTCCCACCCCGCGTCGAAACGACCGCGGTAAGGCTCGACCCATTCGCGGGCCACCTGGTGCGGGGCGTGCATCGCCCCGAAGGCGAGGTAGCCGAAGAACGGTTTGCCCGGCGTGGCCTGGCGCCGATCGCGGATGTTGCCGATCATCCGCTCGGCGAGGTCTTCGGAGACGTGATAGCCCTCGGTGTACGACCGCGGCGCCTCCACGTAGTGGTTGTCCTGCACCAACTCCGGCGCCCACTGGTTGGTGTCGCCGCGCAGAAAGCCGTAGTAGCGCTCGAACCCCCAGCCCAACGGCCACATCTCGAACGGGCCGGCGTTGCTGCGCGAACCGGTGGGGGCGAGATGCCACTTGCCCACCGCCCACGCGCTGTAGCCGTTGGCGACGAGGTGCTGGGGCAGGGTGCCCATCGTCGGTGGACGCCGGGCGTGGTAGCCGGGGGCATCGAGCGGGATGTCGACCAAGAAGCCCACGCCGCTGCGGTGGTGGTTGCGCCCGGTGAGCAGCGCGGCCCGCGACGGCGAGCACAGGGCGGTGACGTGGAAGCGGTTGTAGCGCAGCCCGCCGGCGGCCAGCGCGTCGATGTGCGGGGTGGCGATCGGCGAGCCATAGCAGCCGAACTGGCCGAAGCCGAGATCGTCGAACAGGATCAGCAACACGTTCGGGCTGCCGGGAGCGGCGCTCGGGAGCGGTCCCCAATGGTCGTCAGTGGCCATGGCGGCGGACTCTACGGCACGCGGCACAAATCACCTGCCCACCGCCGGGCCGGATGCAATGCTGGCGGGCGATGCGGATCGAACCGTTCACCCTCACCGGCCGTCACGTGCGGCTCGAGCCACTGGCGGTGGCCCACGTGCCGGCGCTGGTGGCCGCGGCGCAGGCCGACAGCACCACCTACGGTTTCACGTCCGTTCCCCACGACGTCGCGGCGATGACCGCCTACGTCGAGGGCCTGCTGGCCGACGCGGCCCGCGACGCGGTGGTGCCTTTCGCGCAGGTGCGGGCGGGCGACGGTGTGCCCGTGGGCTGCACGCGGTTCATGAACCTGGTGTGGTGGCCAGCTCGCCTCACACCGGCCGAGGCGGAGGTGG
Organism: Actinomycetota bacterium; assembly: GCA_963169215.1. GTDB lineage: Bacteria > Actinomycetota > Acidimicrobiia > Acidimicrobiales > Ilumatobacteraceae > UBA668. The sequence goes on along the minus strand of CAUJEE010000128.1, from coordinate 7,139 downwards.
GCGGCACCTGGCTGGCGGCAGCGGCGCAGCGCACCCCGATCAACACCGAGGCCAAGCTGCTGCTGCTGCGTCACGCGTTCGAGGTGTGGCAGGTGGGTCGCGTGGCGATCTGCACCGACGCCCGCAACGAACGCAGTCGAATCGCGATCGAACGCATCGGCGCCACCTTCGAGGGCGTGCTGCGTAGTCATCGCCCGGCCACCGGGCACCTCAGCACTGCCCACACGCTGCGCGACTCGGCGATGTACTCGATCATCGCCGAGGAGTGGCCGCGCGTGCGCGATCTGCTGCAAGCGCGGCTGACGCAGTGAAGGTGCCGATCGGGACGGGGCCGTCGTGAAGGTGCTGGTCGTGCTGGCGCATCCGAACGTCGACAGCTTCAACCATGCCATCGCCCGCCGCGCGCAGGCCGCGCTCGAAGCGAACGGCCACACGGTGCACCTGCTCGACCTCTACGCCCTCGGCTTCCGCGCGGCGATGAGCGCCGACGAGCGACGCGCCTACCACGGTGAGCAGCCGATCAGCGACCCGCTGGTGGCCGAACACGCCGCGCTGGTGCGCGCCTGCGAGGCACTGGTGTTCGTGTACCCCACGTGGTGGAGCGCGATGCCCGCGATCCTGAAGGGCTGGCTCGAGCGGGTGTTGGTGCCCGGTGTGGGCTTCGAGTTCGACGACAAGGGCAAGGTGGCCCCCGGCCTGCGCAACGTGCGCCACCTGGTGGGCATCAGCACCTACGGCTCTCCCCGCCTCTACGTGAAGGCGCTCAACGACAACGGGCGACGCACGGTGCTGCGCACGCTGCGGCTCAGCACCGGCCTGCGCACTCGTGGGCGCTGGCTGGCCCTCTACGCGATCGACGCCGCCGACGCGCAACGGCGGGAGGCCTTCCTGCAGCGCGTCGAGCGCACACTGGGGGCGCTGTGAAGCGCCGCCGCGTGCTGCTGGTGTACGCCCATCCGCTGGAGGATTCGTTGGTGGCCGCCGCCCGCGACCGGGCGCTGGCCGGGTTGCGCGCCGCCGGCCACGAGGTGCGCGTCACCGATCTGTATGCCGAGGGGTTCGTGCCCGAGCTGTCGGCATGGGAGCGCGAGCACCATCTCGACCCACCGGCCGGCAAGTACCCCACCGTGCCCGACATCGAACGACACGCCACCGATCTCGGATGGTGCGACACGTTGCTGTTGGTGTACCCCACCTGGTGGAGCGGGCAGCCGGCGATGCTCAAGGGTTGGATCGACAGGGTGTGGTTGTCGGGCGTGGTGTACGCGTTGCCCCCGGGCAGCACCCGCATCCGCCCGCTGCTGCACAACGTGCGCCGGTTGGTAGTGGTCACCACCCACGGCTCGTCGAAGTTGATCAACGCGGTGCAGGGCGAGGGCGGCAAGCGAGTGGTGTTCCGCGGTCTGCGCGTGCTGTGTCATCCACTGGCGCGCAGCAAGTGGCTGGCGCTCTACGGCACCGACCGCAGCACGCCCCGGCGGCGTGCCGCGTTCCTCGCCCGAGTCGAACGCGCCATGCGCCGCCTGTGAGGGGCCAGCGGTGAGCCGGTGACCGCGCCCGTCGGAGCAGCGCCGCTCAGCGGGTGAAGCGGGTCACCACCTCCACGTGCGGGGTGTGCGGGAACAGATCGAGCACGGTCGAGCCCTCGTGGCCGAAGCCGTGCGCGGCCAACAGGCGCGCATCGCGGGCCAGCGACACCGGGTCGCAACTGACCAGTACCAACGTGTGGCAGCCGGTGGCCGCGATCACGTCGACCGCTACTCGTCCGAGGCCGGCGCGCGCCGGATCGGCCACCTCCAGCGACACCGGCTCGGGACGCCAGTGCTCGAACTCGCTGAGCACCACTCGGGCGCCAGGCACGTTCGCCAGCGCGTCGGCACAGGCCGTCGGCGAGCTCTCCACCACCAGCACTTGCCCGCGTCGCGTCGACGCGGCGAACAACGCCGCCGCGAACAGCCCGCAACCACCGTAGGCGTCGAGCACCGTACCGTCGTCGGCGAGCGCATCACCGCACGCGGCACGCACCGCGCCCACCAGCAGCTCCGCGGCGAGCGGACCCGACTGGAAGAACGAGGCCGCGCTCACCTGCAATCGCACCCCGGCCACCTCCTCGTGCACCACTGCCTGTGGCCCGATGCCGACGTGCACCGGTAGCCCACCGACATGCGCCTTGCCGCGCTCGCCATGCACCATCGCGCTCGCCTCACCACTGGCCACGCCGATGCGCAGAGACAACTCCTCGCCGCCGGTCACCCGCACGTCGGCGAGCATCGCCGCCAGCGACGGATGGGCCACCGGGCAGTCGGCGAGCGGCACCACCCGGTGGCTGCCCGCCGCGCGCAGACCGATCCGGCCGGCGCCGACCAGGCCAGCGGGTGCCCCGTCGGTGCTGGAGCTGCGGGTGTCGGACCCATCCGAGTCGCTCGCCACCGCCAGGCGCAGAGTGGTGCGGTAACCCCATGGCGGCACCGCCGCGCCGGGATGCACCGCCGCGTCGGGCAACTTGGCCGTGCGGCGCAGAGCATCGGCCACCACCGCGGCCTTCAGTGCCAACTGGGCGTCGGACGCGACGTGTTGCCATGCGCAGCCGCCGCATCCCGCGGCCAGCGCCGGGCACGGGGGCACGACGCGATATGGCGAGGGCTCCACCACCTCCACCACCGCGGCACGCGCATAGTCGCGTTTGCTGGTGTGCACGTCCACCAGCACCACTTCGTCGGGCAGCGCACCATCGACGAACACCACCCGCCCGTCGGCAAGGTTGCCGATCGCATCGCCGCCCGCGGCCATCTTGTGCGTACGCACCGACACCGGCGCCCCGGCCGCTGCGGGCGGGTGCGCCGCGGTCGGGTGCGGCGGGCGGCGGGGCATCACCCGAGCATACGAACGCCCACGCCCACCACCGCGGCGCGGTACCCTCGCCTGGTGCCGCGCATCGAGATCGCCCCGAGCATGCTGTCCGCCGACTTCGCCCGCCTCGGCGAGGAAGTGGCCGCGATCGAGGCCGCCGGCGCCGACCGCGTGCACTGGGACGTGATGGATGGCCAATTCGTGCCGAACCTCACCTTCGGGCCGATGGTGGTGGCGGCCACCCGCCCGCACAGCACCCTGCCGTTCGAGGCGCACCTGATGGTGCTCGCCGCCGACAACCTGCTCGGCGAGTACATCGCGGCCGGCTGCGAGCGCATCGTCGTGCACCCCGAGGCCTGCCCGCACCTGCACCGCACACTGGGCAACATCGCCGCCCAGGGGGCCAAGCCCGCAGTGGCCCTCAACCCGGCCACTCCGCTCACTGCTGTCGAGCACGTACTGCACATGGTCGACATGGTGATGGTGATGACCGTCAACCCCGGCTTCGGCGGTCAGCGCTACATCGCCGAGATGGAACCCAAGATCCGCGCCCTGCGCGACACGATCACCGCCCGCGGTCTGGCCGTCGACATCGAGGTCGACGGTGGCATCGCCCCGGCCACTGTGGCCCAGGTGGCTGCCGCCGGGGCCAACGTGTACGTCGCCGGCAACGCGGTGTTCCGCGACCCCCGCGGCTACGCGGCCCCGATCGACGAGTTGCGCGCCGGCGGCGCCGCGGGCTACGCCGACTGACCGGCGCGCACCCCTTCCCTAGAGTGCTGCCCGTGGCGATCGAGCGGAGCAGCACCCCCTACGGCGAGGCGGCCTACGCCGCCTTGCTTGCTGCGCTGTCGCGCCTGCAGGCGGGCGACCCGTTGGCTCCGGTCACCGTGTTGGTGCACTCCAACGCGGTGGGGGTGGCCGCTCGGCGATGGCTGGCCGCCAACGGCGGCGTCGCCGCGGCCCAGTTCCTCACCACCTTCCGCCTCGGCGAACTGCTCGGCGGGCCGGCGCTCGCCGCTGCCGGGCGGCGCCCGCTGTCGACCCCGATCATCGACGTCGCCGTGCGCGAGGTGTTGGCGCGTCGGGCCGGGTTGTTCGCCCCCATCGCCCACCACCAAGCCACCATCACCGCTCTGCGCGACGCTCACCGCGAGCTGCGCCACCTGCCCGATCAAGCCGCCGAGCGCATCGCCGCGCAGGGGTCGCGCCGCGCGCGCGAGGTCGTGCGCGTGCACCGCGACGTGCAGCACCTGCTGGCCGGCGAGTGGTACGACGAGGCCGACCTGCTGCGCGTCGCCGCCGGCGCGGTGCACGCCGCCACGCAGCGCACGGTGGTGTTCCTGCCACAGCGCGCACGTCCCACCGAGGCCATGCTCGTCGCCGCACTCGGCGAGTGTGGCGAGGTGGCGGTGGTCGAAGGTATACATCCCGACCAAGGCCCACCGCCGGCGCCCACGATCGACACCGTCGATGCCTCCGACGCCGACGAGGAGGTGCGCGAGGCGCTGCGGGTGGTCGCCGCGGCGGTGCACGATGGCACCCCCTTGCACCGCGTGGCCATCGTCTGGCCGACCGACCAGCCCTACGCGCGTCTGGTCAGCGAGCAACTCGACGAGGCACTCATCCCCTGGAACGGTCGCAGCGGCACTGCGATGCACGAGCGGCTGGCGCCGCGCCTGGTGCTCGACGCGCTGCAACTCGACCGTCGCGGCATCCGTCGCGCCGACTTGTTCGCCCTGCTCGCGCACGTGCCGCCGCGCGGCGACGGCGGGGCCCTGCTGCCGCGCCAGTGGTGGGAGCGCATCAGCCGCGATGCCGGCCTCGCCGCTGACGCCGACTGGGACCGCCGCCTGCCCGATTGGGCAGCAGCCCGTCGCGCCGACGGCTACGAGCGCGACGCCGACGCGGCGCTCGCGCTGCAGGCCTTCGTCGCCGACCTGCGCACCCGCCTCGGCCCGCCCACCCACACCGACCGCTGGCAGCACTGGGCACGCCGCGCCCACGACCTGCTGCTGCACTGGCTGGGGGGCCACCGCACACTCGCCCACCTGCCCACAGTCGAGCACGAGGCCTACCAGTCGCTGCAGGCCATCCTCGACCGGCTCGCGCGCATCGACGACATCGCCCCGCCCGTCACCCGGGTCACCTTTGCCGACACGCTCGCCGCCGAACTCGAGGGCGCTCCCGGGCGCGTCGGGCGCATCGGCGCGGGGGTGCAGGCCGGGCCGCTGTCGTTCGCCGTCGGGCAGACGTTCGACCTGGTGGTGGTGCTCGGCGCGTGCGAGGGTCTGTTGCCCGGGGCACCGCCGAGCGAGGCGGTGCTCACCGACAGCGACCGCGCCCTGGCCGAGGGCGGCCTGTCGCTGGCCGCCGAGCGTGCCGCGCAGCAGCGCAGCGACCTGTGGGCGGTACTCGCCGGGGCACGCCGGGCGCTGCTCACCATCCCCCGCGGCGATCTGCGCGCCACCGCTGTGCGCTACCCCTCGCGCTGGGTGCGCGAGTTGGTGGGTGATCAGCCGATCCCTGCCCGCCGCATCGCATCGTTCGCCGGGGGCGTCGCCGCCGCCGAGTTTCCGGCCACCACCGCCCACCATCGCCTGCGCACGCTCTACCACGCCTGCAGCGGCGGCACCGCACTTGCCGACCATCCACTCGCGCAACAGTTCACACCCCTACAACGCGGGGTGGCCATGTGCCTCGCGCGGGCAAGTACGGAGATCACCGCGTACGACGGCGACCTCAGCGGCCTGGGCATCGAGCAGATGCTCACCAAGCCGATCTCACCGACTCGGCTCGAGGCGTGGGTGGCCTGCCCGCACGCGTGGTTCATGCAGTATCTGCTCGGCATCGCCGTGGTCGAGCAACCCGAAGAGCGCCTGCAGATCGATCCGCGCGACCGCGGCACGCTGGTGCACGACGTGCTCGACCGCTTCCACCGCGATGTGCTCGCCGGCACACTCGCCGCGCCGGGGGCGAGCGGCTGGGGCGACCAGCACCTGAACGCGCTGCTCGCCCTGTTCGACGAGGAGGCGGCCCTGCTCGCCGGGCGCCAGAACGTCGGCCGCGCCGCGTTCTGGGCGGCCGAGCGCTCGCGCCAGCGCTACGAACTGGCCGAGTGGCTGCGCTGCGACGGCAAGACGATGGTCGAGCGTGGAGCGCAGGTTGTCGCCTCCGAGTACGGCTTCGGCGGCGACCCGGCCGACGCGCCGCAGATCGCCCTGCCCGACGGCCGGGTGCTATTGCTGAAGGGCAAGGTCGATCGCATCGACCGCTGTGCCGACGGCTCGCTGGTGGTCACCGACCACAAGACCGGGGGCGACAGCGGCTATCGAGCGATCAAGCCGGCCGATCCCACCGCCGGTGGCACCCGCTTCCAGTTGCCCGCCTATGCCGCGGCCGCGCTCGCCGTCGGGGGCGCCGTGCCCGGCACCCCGGTGTGGGCCGAGTACGGCTTCTTCGCCAAGGCCGGCTTCAGGCGCATCGGGGCGCAATTCACGGTCGACACGTGGGAACAAGTCGCCGGCCAACTGGCGAGCGTGCTCGACCGCATCGCCACCGGCCTGTTCGTCGCCCGCCCGCAGAAACCGCAAGGTCGTCTGCCGTGGGTCGAGTGTCCGTACTGCGACCCCGACAACCTCGGCACCGCGCAACTGTGGGCCGAGCACCAGCGCAAATTGGCCGACCCGCGCATGGCGCTGGTGCTGCCCCCCGACGCCGCCGAACTCGGCGAAGGGGGCGACGGCGATGGCTGAACAGCTGGCCATGTTCACCGACCGCGCACAGCCGCCACCCGACCATGCCTGTCGCGACCTGATTGCCACCGCGCTCGACACCACCCTGTTCGTCGAGGCAGGTGCCGGCAGCGGCAAGACCACCGCGCTGGTGGCGCGGGTGGTGAACCTGGTGCTGTCCGGCGTACCGGTGCGAGCGATCGCCGCGATCACCTTCACCGAGAAGGCCGCCTCCGAGCTGCGCCACCGCATCCGCCACGAACTCACCAAACTGGCCGACACCGACCCCGCGGGGCCGGCCGCCACGGCGCTGGCCGATGTCGACAACGCTCCCATCGGCACGTTGCACGCCTTCGCCCGCCGGCTGTTGGGCGAGTTCCCGATCGAGGCCGGGCTGCCGCCGCGCTTCGACGTGCTCGACGAGGTGCAGAGCGCCACCGACTTCCACGAGCGTTTCACCGACTTCTTGGAAGTGCTGCTCGACGGCCCTACCGCGGTGCGCTTCGTCGAGCTGTGCCAGTACGACGGCTTCGGCATCGAGAAGGGTGTCCGCCG
>CAUJEE010000127.1 GCA_963169215.1 Actinomycetota bacterium | reverse complement strand
GCTGGGCACCAAATGGAACGACTTCAAAGTGCAGGTGGGCTGTGCCGGAGCCGAAGTCGGGGTCCAGGGCACCGTTTTCCGTAAAGCGGTATGCCTCTGCAGTCTGGAGTGCCACCAGCAAGATCTTGTTGCCTTGGAGGGGAACCACGTGGCCCCGACCGTAGATCGCGAGGGTGTAGACGCCCGGCACCGATCCGTCTGAGTGAAAGTTGAGATCGCGATCGCCGGTTGCGGTGAGCTTGGTGACGCTCAATTCGGGTGCAAGATCCTGATAGGTGGCGATTGCAAGCGAATCATCTGCGAGTACGGCCATATTGCTGAGACGGCCAACCAGCGACACCTGCCCCGCGCTGCTCAAGGGCAGTGTCGCGGGTGGCAAGCACGGGTTGATGCACGTGGCGACGAACGATGCGTCGGGTGTGCCGTCGGGGAGCAGACGGCTGACCGCATAGCCGCCGCCGAGGAGGATGCGTCCCTGGGAGTCCACCTCAATCTGTTTGATCTCCTGCCACGGAGTGGCCAGTACTCCCGGCGTCGGTCCGGTGGCCGCAAACGTCGCGTCGAGTTCGCCGTCGATGGTGACCTTCGCCAGCGCATAACCGGTCGCGTAGCCGTAACCGTTGACCCCCGTCAGCCCCACCAAGGTGCTGCCATCGTCAAGGGCGGCAGTCGTCCTTGCCATCGACTGCCCACCTTCGAACGGGATCTGCAGCACGCCAGGTGGGGATGCGGAGGCCGCGAACGTTGGATCGAGCGGGAACTGTTCGGTCATTGCGCCGCCCATGCCGCTGTTACAAAACGCAGTGGCGACCACTATGGCCAGCGCGCAAGTCGCGACATGCGCCCGCCATGATCCGCCCTTCCGCATGGGGCAATAGTAGACCGAGCGCGACTACGAGTGCCGCGGCGAGAAGTGCCCTCGGCAGGATTCGAGCCTCGACCTCCCGACAACTCGCCCGTCACCGAGGGCGGTACACGTCGCCGCGGTGCTGAACCCTGAGCACGATCACGATGTCGGCGTCGTCGTCGATCTCGTACACCACGCGAAAGTCGCCCCTGCGAGCCGACCACAGGCCCTCAAGCTCGCCGACGAGCGGTTTGCCGGCGCGGCGCGGATTGTCCGAAAGGCTCCCCAACATCAGCGAGATCGCGGCATCGCGGATCTTCTCGCTGAGCCGGTTCAGGTGCGGTCGGGCCTCGGGGGTGAGCTCGATCCCGTACGTCACCGACAGCTACTTGCCGACCACGTCGGCAAGTGGTGTCCGCTCGCCGGCCCTGGACTGCGCACGGGAACGTGCGATCGATGCCATCAGCGCAGGATCGCGGACGACTTCCAAGGTCTCTTCCAGTGACTCGAGATCGTCGGGGCTGATCAGCACGAACGAGGGGCGTCCGTTGCGGGTAACCAGAATCCGATCGTGCTCGTTCTCGACTCGCTCGGCGAGCTCCGAGAGGTGAGCCTTGGCGTCGCTGAAGGCCACGGTTTCACTCATAGGTCAACATTCTGACCTGTAGTTCTGCCACGCGCAACCACAAGCGTCACATCATCAGTGCCCCCGGCAGGATTCGAACCTGCGCATCCGGCTCCGGAGGCCGACGCTCTATCCCCTGAGCTACGAGGGCGGGGTGCGGGCGCAGCTGGCGCGACCGACCTGGCCACGATAGCGGGCACCGACCGCTGGCAGACTGGGCGAATGAACCGCACTGCTCTCGTCGTCGCGTTCGCCGCACTGCTGGCCGCGTGCAGCGACAACGGGGGCGCAGACGAACCCGCGACCTCAGCGGCGGGCGTCGCTGTCACATCGACACCGGCGGGTGTCGTCACCGCGAGCGTCGTCATGGGCGGCATGAGCGCCATCACGCTCCCGCCGAGCCCGACATCCACCACCGCCATCGCGCCCGCAACGAGCACCACGCTGCCCCCGGCCGACGACTGCGCGCGGGTGGCGGCGCGGGCAGAGGTGTCGCATCCGGGGGCCACGCAGGTGGTGGTGGTGCGCACCGTGGCTGCCACCGACACCACCGCCGCGCTGCAGGTGGCCGAGCGCACTGCCGCCGGGTGGGTGTGCGGGCCGTCGCTGGCGGCGATGGTGGGGCGCAGCGGGGTGCGCCCGTTGGTGGAGCGGCGCAGCGGCGACGGCACCACTCCGGCCGGGGTGTTCGCGCTGGGCACGATGACCGCGTGGGATGGGCAGGTGTTCAGCTTCTTCGGCAACAAGCCCGACCCGGGGGTGAGCGCGGGCAGCTACCGGGCGGTGCGCGAGGGCGATTGCTTCGGGGCCACCCCCAACCACCCCGACTACGGCCATCTCGTGCAGCGGCCCCGCGCCCAGTGCCCGGGGCCCGACGACGAGTACCTACCCTCGTTCCCCAATGCCTACGAGCACGCCGCGTTGATCGGGGCCAACATGGAGCCGAACGTCAGCGGCGACGCGCCCGGTGAACCGCCTTACGCGGCCGCGATCTTCCTGCACCGCTTCAGCTATGAAGGGGCCGGGAGACCCAAGCCAACGGCCGGGTGTGTGTCGCTGGCCCACGACGACCTGGTGTCGGTGCTCACTTCGCTGCGCGCCGACGTGCTTTTCGCGATCGGCAGTAACGACTGGCTGCTGGCCAACGCCTGACAACTACCATCGGGTGTTCCCGACAAACAGAGGAACCATGGCCGACCCGCTGCACACCATCACCGCCGCGCTGCGCGACGCATTCGCGGCGGTCACCGGAGTGCCCGCGGCCGAGATCGATCCGGTGGTGCGCCCCAGCGACCGTGCCGACGCGCAGGTGAACGGTGCGCTGGCGCTGGCCAAGCAGGTGGGCGGCAACCCGCGCGACTTGGCAGCGGCGGTGGTAGCCGCAGGAGGTCTGGCCGAGATGTGCGCGGCGGTCGAGGTGGCCGGGCCGGGGTTCATCAACCTCACCTTCGATCCTCGCTTCCTCGCCGCCGAACTGGCCAAGGTGGCTGGCGACGAGCGTCTCGGTGTGCGCTCGGCGGCCGTGTGCGAGCGGGTGGTGGTCGACTACTCGGCGCCCAACGTGGCCAAGGAGATGCACGTCGGCCACCTGCGCAGCACTGTCATCGGCGACAGCATCGTGCGCCTGCTGCGGTTCGTCGGTCATCAGGTGATCCTCGAGAACCACATCGGCGACTGGGGCACCCCCTTCGGCATGTTGATCGAGCACCTGCTCGACCTCGGTGAGGGCGCGCCGATCGACATGTCGGACCCGAACCCCTTCTACCAAGCGGCGCGCGCCAAGTTCGACAGCGACGAGGCCTTCAAGGCTCGCGCCCGCGACCGGGTGGTGGCACTGCAGAGCGGCGACCCGGCCACGCTGGCGATCTGGCAGCAGTTGGTCGACAACAGCGCCGCCTACTTCGATGTCGTCTACCGGCAGCTGGGCGTGTTGCTCACCCGTGACGACCTGATGGGCGAGAGCGCCTACCACGACAAGCTGGCCGATGTGG
>CAUJEE010000126.1 GCA_963169215.1 Actinomycetota bacterium | reverse complement strand
AGGCATGCGCGAGATGCTGGCCGTCACCGGAGCGCTGAAGGGTGCCGGGCGCGGTGCCGACTGCGCGCTGATCACCGACGGCCGCTTCAGCGGCGGCACATGGGGCTTCTGCATCGGCCATGTGGCACCGGAGGCCACCGACGGTGGCCCGATCGCGTTCGTGCACGACGGCGACCAGATCAGTATCGACGTGCACGAATTCACCCTCGACCTGTTGGTCGACGACGACGAACTGGCCCGCCGGCGGGCCAGTTGGCAGCCGCTCGCGCCGCGCTACACCACCGGCGTGCTGGGCAAGTACGCCCGCCTCGTGCAAGGTGCCGAGACGGGCGCAATCACCAACACGCTGTAGCGCAGCGGGTCAGGTGAAGATGATCTGGCCGCCGGCGGCGAGGTCGTAGAAGTCGCCGACGGTGAGGATGTCGTCCAGCTGCTCGATGAAGTCGTCGCTGGTGAACCCGAACATGTCGACCGACGCCTTGCAGGCGTAGATGCCGCAGCCGGTGTCTGCGATCATCTCCATGAACTCGGGGATCGGCGGGATGTCGAGCTTGTCCATCGTCTTGTTCATCATGCGCGTGGCCAGCGCGCTCATCCCCGGCAGGCCGCCGAGCAGCGTGGGCATGTGCATCGCCGGGTTGCCGACGGTGGCCACCTTGATGCGCTGCATCCTCTTGCGGTGGATCGCGTCGAGGCCGAAGAAGGTGAAGAACAGGTTGGCCTCCATCCCTTCCGCGCGGGCGCCGTTGGCCATGATCAGCCCGGGGTAGACGCCTTCCAGCGAACCCTTGCTGATGATGATCGAGACCTTCTTGATCTTCTCGGGGTTGATCTTCTCGGGGTTGATCGTGTCGTTCATGGTCAGATGCATCCCTTCGGCTTGGGGATCCCTGCGATGCGCGCGGCCATCTTCGCCGGGCCCTTGGGGAACAGTGCGTACAGGTCCTTCACGCTCACGCCGGAGGTCTTGCCGAGCACCCGCACGGTGGGGCCGGTGCCCTTCTCGAAGAACTCCTTGCGCATGAACTTGATCACCGTCCAGTGCTGGTCGGTGAGGGTGTCGATGCCGTCGGCCTTGGCCATCTCGACGGCCATGTCCTCGGTCCACTGGGTGGGGTCTTCGAAGAAGCCCTCTTCGTTGAGACGTACTTCCACGCCTGCCATCGTTGCGGTGCTCATACCGTGATCTCCTCGTGTGTGCGATCGGTGGGGTGGTCTTTGCCGTTCTCGGGCATGGTGGTGCCGATGCCGGGGATGTCGCGGCCCTGTAGCAGGGCGTGCCAGTACACCCACTGGAACATCAGCTTGCCGAGGTGGTTGAGCCGACTCTCCTTGAGCAGCGGCATACCCACCGCGGCCGGGAAGTGCCCGGGGAGCGGTTCGGTGTCGTAGTTGAAATCGATCAGCAAGGCCTTGCCGAAGCCGGTCTCGATGAAGCAATTGGCGTGCCCGTCGTAGCCTTCCGCGAGGGGCTCGCCGGCGAGGAAGCGGATGATGTTGTCGACCAGCACCTCGCCCTCGAAGTGGGTGACCGACCCGGCCTTCGACGCGGGCACGTTGGTGGCGTCGCCGATCGCGAACACGTTCGGCCGGGCCTTGCTCTGCAGGGTGTGTTGGTCGGTGGGCACGAAGTTGAGGTCGTCGCCCAGCCCCTCGCTGCGACCGACGTAGGCCGCGCCACTGTGAAGAGGCACCACCACCGCCAGGTCGAAGTCCAACTCGCGCCCGTCGTAGCCGACGAGCTTGCCGCCGGTGCCGTCTTCGCTCTCGCCCATCACCTCGCCGGTGTTGAACTCGGTCACCAACTCGACACCCTTCTCCGCCAGCAGGGTGCTCAGCCGCTCCGACGCGACCGGCTTGGTGAACGCACCGTCGAGTGGGGTGGCGTAGGTGATCTGCACCTTGTCGCGAATGCCGCGCTCGTTGAAGTACCAGTCGGCGAGGAAGCAGAACTCGAGTGGGGCGACGGGGCACTTGATCGGCAGGTCGACGACGTTCACCAGCAGCTTGCCGCCATCGAAGTCGGCCAGCGCCGCTTCGAGGGCGGTGGCCCCGGCCAGGTCGTAGAAGGTGAACACCCGCTCGTTCCACCCTGGCCCGGTGAGCCCTTCGGTCTCGTCGAGCGCGAGAGTGGCCCCGGTGGCAACCACCAGCACGTCGTAGGGCAACTCGCGGCCACCCTCCAGCACCACCGTGTCGCGATCGAGGTCGACTCGGTCGATCGCCTGCTGCACGAACTCGACGTCCTTGTGCAGTTGGCGGTGGCGGGGGCGCACGATCTCCTGCTCGTGGGCCAGGCCGAAGGGCACGAACAGCAGCGCCGGCTGGTACACGTGGTGGTCGTCCTGGTCGACGACGGTGATGTGCACGTCATGGTTGCGGTAGTGGCGGCGCAGGCGGTTGGCGGTGAGGGTGCCACCGGTGCCTCCGCCGAGGATCACGATCTTGTGGGTCTGGTTCTTGACGACCATGGCGAACCGTCCTTTCACCCGGATGGTGCACTCAAGGATACCCCCGGGGGTAGGGACCTACGGCCCGACGGTGGCCTGCGCCGACGTGAACGCCGTCACGTCCACGTCAGGTCCCGCGCGTCACGTCCCGGTCACGTCAGCGCTTGTCGCCGCTGGCCTGGCGCCGTTCGACCCACCATTCGGCCACCATTCGCCAACCGAGCAGGGTGATCATCAAGAAGAACGTGCCGATGATGACGAAGCCGAAGGCCGTGCTGCGCCCGAATACAGCCCAGCGCAGCAGCAGGCCGAGCCCGGCGGTGATCAACCACACGCTTGCGCCTGTGGGGAACGGCACCGACGGCGTGCGCCAGGCGCGGGCGACGCACCAGGCCACCACCAGCGCGATGGCGAACGGGGCGAACACCTCCAAGGCCTCTGCCGCCGCGGCCGACTCGCGGTGGCTCGAGCGTCCACCCACCACGAACACCACCAGCCAGCCGACATCGACAGCCGCCGCGATGGCCGCCGCACGAAACTGGGTGCGGCTCATGCCCGCCCCCGGAAGTCGCCCAGCCGGCCGCGGTAGAACAACAGCGGCCGCGGGTCGGAGGCGGGGTCGGCGTGATCGAGGTCGAGCACCCGGCCGAGCACGAAGTGGTGATCGCCGGCGTCGACGACCTGCTCGATGGCACAGTCGATCCACGCGATCGCACCGGCCAGCATCGGCGAGCGGGTGGTGGCCGACGGCCGCCAATCGATGTCGTCGAAGGGGGCCGCGAGGTCGGTCTTGGCGAAGCGCCAGCACAACTCGCCCTGCTCGGCGGCGAGCACGTTCACGCAGAACGAGCCGGTCGCGTTGATCTGTTGCCAGCGCTGCGAATCGACCATCGGCAGGAAACCCACCAGCGGCGGATCGAGCGATACGGAGGTGAACGAGCCGATGGTGAACCCCACCGGCTCACCGTCGGTGGTCATGGTGGTGATCACCGTCACGCCGGTGGGGAAGTGCCCGAGCACCTGCCGGAAGCGGGTGGAGTCGATCGACATGGAGGTGAGGCTACGGGCCGTCCGCGGCGGTCGGACGGGTGTGCGATTCTTTCGGTGTGGACAAGGCCGAGCTACGCCAGCGGATGCTGCAGGTGCGCGAGCTGGTGGGCGACCACCTGCTGCGCAGCGTCGAGTTGTGGGCCGCGGTGGCCGAGCTGGTCGAGTACGCCACCGCCGATTCGGTGATGGCCTTCGTCGGCACCAAGGGCGAACCCGACACCGACCCGCTGTTCGCCCGCATCGAACGCGATGGCAAGCGCCTGCTGCTGCCGCGGGTGGAGGGCGACGAACTGGTGGTCGGCGACGGCGCCGGGCCACGCTCGGTCAGCAGGTTCGGCATCAGCGAACCCACCGGCCCGGCGGTACCGGTCGGCGAGGTCGGCTTCGTCATCGTGCCCGGTCTGGCCTTCACCACCGACGGCCGCCGCCTGGGGTACGGGCGCGGCTATTACGACCGCTTCCTGCCCCGCCTACCTGCCGGGGTGGCCTACGTCGGGGTGTGCTTCCGCGAACAGTTGGTCGACACGATGCCCTTCGACCCCACTCACGATGTGCGTGTGCAGCGGGTGATCAGCGCCTGATCAGGTGCGTGGGTGGCGGTGTCAGCAGGTGGCGGATCGGCCGTCGATGAGGAAGGAGATGCTTTGCTGGGCCTGGACAAAGCTGTCCTACTCCACGCTGGCACCCTGCCAGTGTCAACAGAAGCTCAGGCGGGAGTCAGCGATGCGGGTGCGCGGCGGTACCCCTCGGTTCCAGTCCGACCAGCGAGGGAGGAATCGAATACGCTCTGGCACTGGGAAACAAACACCTTGTACGCGAACTCGAATTCGATGCGGGAAGTCTCGCGTTCCAAGATCAGTCCGGCCCCCTCTCGGAGCAAGTCACTGACGGTCGATCCTCGTTCGTTAGCAAGATCGCGAAGCGCCGAGAGAATCTCAGAGTCAAGCCGGAGAGACACCATCTGCGACAGCCGAGCGGCTTCCATCGGCTCGGCAGCGTCTGGGATCATCTCGTTGCGGTGTTGATACGCAAGGTCGCGCAGTTCTTGTTCTCTGTGGTGGTGGTCGTTCATGGCGTGAGTCTTCCTCGTTGCTTTTCCCAAGCGGTCCTCTCCGCTGTCTCCGCTCTCCAGCCTGTCACAGGTCGAAGCCAGTCGCCACGCTTGTGAGAGACAGCAAAGAGAATCACCCAGAGTTGGTTTCGTGAATGGTCGGGTCCTACCACCGAGAGATCGGCAGTTTGCACTTTGAACTTGACTTGTACTGGTTCCTCGGAGAGCACTTCGGCAACGACTCGCTCAGGGTTCGGGCCGAGTCGATCTGCCCGGAGGCAGTGGGCGAGATTGCCACCCTCGTCCTCCTCGTCATCCCAATCGATGCCGTCGAAGTCTGAGAGCTTCAAGCTGCCTCCATTGGCGCCGAATCCGATGAATAGCGGGTGGGTCTAGCTAGGCCGCCGGCATCCCGAAGACCTGCATGGCCCGGAAGGCGTACCGCGCGAGCTCTACTCCATCTACCTTCAGAACGAACGAGTAGTCACCAGCCCGCTCAAAGGTGATGCCCTGAACGTTCACAGCCAATGGAAGCAGAGGGGTGTCGCCGAATTGGCTGTCGGGCGCGAGGGAGGCTCGAAACTGCCCCTCCACGCGGATTCCAGGGATATCTTGCCCGTCTGCGTCCTGGATTCCCATCTCAACGGTGTGTTCAGCATACGACGCATGAAATGGTTGCTGCAGTACCGCAACAAGGCTCATGTTCGGCAGAACGGCGGGAAACGCCGGAAATCTAAGCCGATTCCAGTAGGCGCCGCTGGCATAGACCTTGCTCGACTCGACTATGGCGTGGTCCGCGGGGAAGAATCCCAGCGCCTTAAAGCCCGGTACGGTACCGAGCACGTCCGGATTGGCTGTCATACAGGTATGCTACAGCGTGTATTACATCACGTCAACGGTGGGTCTACCCCGAACGGCGATATGGGAGAACTCTGTGAGTCGGCGTTGAGGCCACGCCGGCCGGGGCCGCCACGCCGACGATAACGGCGCCCCCACCGGCCCGCGCACG
>CAUJEE010000125.1 GCA_963169215.1 Actinomycetota bacterium | reverse complement strand
GTCTCTATCAGGTTGTGCTCCTGCGAGAACTTCGAGGCCTCGAAGGTGAAGTCGGCGGCGGCGTACCAGCCACCCCAGCCGGTCGGCTGGTCGTAGCGGCCACGGATGGCGAACTGCTGGTCCGGGATACGCGGGGAATCGCGGCCTGACACGTCGCCCAGGGTGTTGATGTCGGCGAGCGTGCCGTTGCCGCCGCGCAGGTCGGCCTCGTCCGTGCTGAAGCGCTTCTTGATCTCGGAGTCCGTCCAGGCATACATCACGCCGCCGCTCCAGTTCTCGCCGATGGAGAACTCAGCCTCGAGCTCGATGCCCCAGACTTCGGTCTTGCCGACGTTGGCGAGTACCGAGGTCGGCACGCCACCCGGGCCCTCGATGTTGGAGGTGAGCTGCTGGTCCTTGATGTCGTTGTAGTAGATCGCCGCATTGGTACGCAGCTGGCGGTCGAGCCAGTCGGCCTTCACACCGAGCTCGTAGGCCACCATCTCCTCTTCGTCGACGTTGCGGAAGCTCTCGTCGGGCTGGCCGTCGACCAGCGGCACCGTGGCGTTGAAGTCGCCGGGCTTGGTGCCCCAGGCGACGCTGCCATAGAGGTTGGCATCGTCGGTCAGGGCGTGGCGCACGGTGAGACGCGGGGTGATGCTGTCGAAGGTCTCCTTGCAGCTCGGGTTCGGCCCGCAGGGCTCGATCGCGCCGGTACCGTTGTTGACGACGTTGCTCACCTCGATTTCGTCCTCGGCGTAACGGGCCTCGAGCCCCACCGTGGTGGCCTCGGTGATATCCCAGTCGACACCGGCGAACAGCGCCCAGTTCTCGACCTGCTGCGTGGTGAGGTTGGCGATCGTCTGCAGCGCCGAGACCCCTGATGACAGTACCTTGCGGTTGTAGATCTCCTCGTTCTCGATATCGAGGAAGTAGGCACCGGCGGTCCAGCGCCACGCGCCATCCCGCGGCGAGTTCAGGCGCAGCTCCTGCGTGAACGTTTCGCTCTCGTCATTGTCGAGCTGGTAGAAGCTGCCGGCGGAAGCGCCGACCGGGATCGGATCGTAGGCGGCGAAGGACTGGTCGTAACCTGTCTCGGTCTCGTCCTTGATGTAGCCAGTCGTGCTGGTGAGGGTGTAGCCGTCACCGAATCCGTACTCGATGATGAAGCTGCCGAGGAAGCGATCGAGCTCGGCACCGGACATGCCGCCGTCGGCGTTCTCGAGCAGCCGGGTGGCCAGACGGATGCCGTTCTCGTCCACCACCGCTTCGCCACAGTAGTACTCGCGCGAGCGTGGCGCAGTCGGCGAACGGAAGAAGCAGTTGTTGAGCGTGCGCGGCTGCAGGTACATCACGAAGTGATCGTCGTCGGTCTGCTGCACACCCAGCCTGGCGGAGACCGAGAGGTTGTCGGTGGCCTGCCAGAGGAGCTTGCCCGTGACGCTGGTCGTCTCGGTGCCGCCGACCTCGTCGCCGGTGGCCTGGTTGGTGTACTCGCCACCGTAGGTGTCGTGGCCCGCCGCGAGATAGAAACCGAGCTTGTCGGCGATGATCGGCCCGCTCACCCAGCCGGAGGTTTCCCATGTCTCGTGCTCGGCAGCGGTGGCGGTTATGCCGCCGTCGAAGACGTCGAGGGACGGGCTGCGGGTGATGAAGTTGATCGCACCGGCGTAGGTGCCGCGCCCGAACTGTGCGGCCTGCGGACCCTTGATGATCTCCACCCGCTCCAGATCGAACAGTTCAGTCGTCTGCGGCGATCCCGGCATGTACACACCGTCGACGAAGTAACCGACCGCCGAGTTGTTGGTGATGCCGTTGACCACTGTGGTGACGCCGCGGATCGCCGGCCGGTCGGAACCCGGCTGGCGGCCGAAGGCGGAGGTGAACGAGAACGACGGCGTGAACTTGGCGATCTCGTCGATGCTCGTGAGGTTGAGCCTGGCGATATTGTCGGCGGTGAATGCACTCACCGCGACCGGCACGTCCTGCAGCTGTTCCTCGATCTTGCGCGTGGTGACGATGATCTCGTCGACCGCCGCGAAGCCCGTTCCCGGTGCCATACCCGCCGCCACGGCGAGCGGCAGCACCCTGGTCCATCCCGTCATCCTGTTCATAGCTCCCCCATGTTGGCGGTCTCTTCAAACCGAAACCGGCGGCGCCCCTGTATGGCGGCACCCGGTCATGCTGACCGCCCGTGCGGTCACTGTCGTGCCGGCGTGCCCTCGCGGACCCAGAACTGGTACGGCGACAGTCCGTCGGCGCCGAGTGTCGTATCGAAATAGACGATCTGCTGCGGCGTGATCCGGATGATGTCGAAACGCCGCACCGCGCGCGGCTTGGTCACGCGCACCAGGTTGTACTTGTCGAGCGTCGGCACGAAGCGCGGGTCATCTGCGCTGATCAGCTCGGCCGTCCCCTTGATCTGGACGCTGGTCCACTGCTTGGCGCCGCCCTCGGCGAGCGTCCAGCCCTCGAAGCGTACCGCGCTGATCTTCGGGTTCTGGCGCAGCTCGAGCAGTTTCTCGGTGCCCTTCTCGGAGACGACGTGAAAGACGCGCTCCTGCGGGTCGAGCACCATATCGACGGTGGTCGCCGTCGGGGTGTCGCCCGCGACGGTGGCGAGGGCGAAGCGTTCGCGGCCAGGCAGGAAGGCGACGATTTTCTGCCAGATCTGGTCCTGCGTGAGGTTGCGAAAATTGCGCTGGAATTGCTGCGATGCCGTGGTGACGACGTCGACGCCCTCGAATTTCACCGTGTGGCATTCCGCACAGGTCATGCCCCGCGGGTAGGTCGCGTGCTGCGGTCCCATGACCTGGTCGGCGGTGAGCGGCGGGCCGTCGATGATGAGGGCGTCGATGCCCATCTCGCCGGGGCCGACGTTGACGGGAGCCTTGGGTGCGGCCGGGGTACCGGCAGCAAATGCGCTGCCGGCCAGGCTGGTGACGAGCAGAAACGCGAGCGCGCGGCGTGATCCGCCGGCGCAGCTGACGAACGATGCCATCGGTATTCCCTCCTGACCGGGCGCCGTGCCGGCGGATACCCCCCAGGGACTCCGCGATCGTTTCCGGTGGTGCAGCACGGCTTGAATGGCTGTCCGCCAAGGTTACCGGCGACTGCGCCGGGGCGCCAAGCTGCGGGGTATCCCGATTGCCAGTCGACTGGCCGTCGACTATGGTAGCCGGCTTTCTTTCCCGACCAGGCGTTCCTGCCATGCTCGATCGGCGCGCATTCCTCGGTGCCGCTGGTGCCCTCGCACTCGGCGGCTGTGGCCTGCGCGAGGAACGGACCGACGTCGTGGTCATCGGCGCCGGCCTGGCTGGCCTGAATGCCGCCCGCCAGCTCGAGTCGACCGGTGCCGGCGTGATCGTCCTCGAGGCCAGCAGACGCGTCGGCGGCCGGGTCGCCACACGCCAGGATGCCCCCGGATCGCCCGAACTCGGTGCCGCCGACATCGGTGCGCTCTACGCCCGCGTGCTCGATGCTGCCGCGAGCCTGCGGGTCGATCTCGTGCCCTGGCCCGACGAGCAGCCGGCCTGGTGGTACCACTACGCCGGGCGGGCCTTCACCGCCGCGCAATGGCCGACGCTCGATATCAATCCGCTCGAGGGCGACCTGCGTACCGTCCCGCCGTCGGCGCTCGGCCAGCGCTTCGCCCCGCGCCCGAACCCGCTGCCCGACGCGGACGCCTGGCTCAGGGAGGAGTTCGCCCGGTTCGACGTGCCCTACGGGCAGTTCCTGCGCGAGGCCGGTGCGCCCGAGGCAGCGCTCCCGCTGATCGGCATCGGCCAGCAGCTGGCCTCACTCGACGGCGAATCGGCGCTGTGGCGCCTGCGCTCCGGGAAGATCTCGGCCCTCGCGGTCGCCGCCGCGATGGAAGCACACCAGCCGATGCGCCGCTACGTGCGCAACGGCATGAGCCGCCTGCCGGAGGCGATGGCCGGCAAACTCAAGAAAGGCGGGGTGTGGCTCGACCAGCGCGTCACGGCCATTGTCCACGACGAGCGCGGTGTCCTGGTGACGACCGCGAGCGGAACCCGGGTGCGCGCCACGTTCGCCGTGGTCGCCGTACCGCTGCCCGTGCTGCGCCAGATCGCCTTCGATCCGCCGCTGCCGCCACCCGTCGCCGAGGCCATCGCCAGCATTCCCTACGGCGCGGCCACCAGCGTCGTGCTGCACGTCACCGAGCCGTACTGGGAAGCCGACGGGCTGCCGCCGTTCCTGTGGACCGACCTGCCCCTGCAACGAGGCATCATCAACCCGTCGCCGACCGGCGAGGGCCATCACCTGTGGATTTTCAGCACCGGCGCCGCCGATCTCGCCGCCCGGGGCTGGACCGACGCGGAGATCGGCGCCTACGTCCTGCAGGAACTGCAGCGCATCCGGCCGAGCACCGTCGGGCGTGTCACCCTCGCCGCCGTGCGCAGCTTCACGCGCGACCCGCTGGCGCTCGGCACCTACGCCTTCCGTGCGCCCGGCCAGATCCGCCGCTTCGGCAACCTCTTCTCGCAGCCCGTCGGCCAGCTGCTGTTCGCCGGCGAGCACACCGCCGAGCTCGCGGGCGGCATGGAAGCGGCGATGGAATCCGGGGAACGGGCCGCGCTGGCGATCGCCATGCGGCGCAGCTGAGGGCTGCTGCCCGGCGCTACTCGACCGTCACCGATTTGGCGAGATTGCGCGGCTGGTCGACGTCGGTGCCGCGCAGGATCGCGACGTGGTACGCGAGAAGCTGCAGCGGCACGGTGTAGACGGCCGGGGCCTGCAGGTAGGTGACGTGCCGTGGCATCTGGATCACGGTCACGCCGTCGCTCGACTCGAAGCCGGAGTCGGGATCGGCGAACACGAACAGCTCCCCGCCGCGCGCGCGCACCTCCATCAGGTTCGACTTCAGCTTCTCGAGCAGGTCGTTGTTCGGCGCCACGGTGATCACCGGCATGTCGGCGTCGACCAGGGCGAGCGGACCGTGCTTGAGCTCGCCGGCCGGGTAGGCCTCGGCGTGGATGTACGAGATCTCCTTGAGCTTCAGCGCACCCTCCATCGCGATCGGATGCAGGACGCCACGGCCGAGGAACAGCGCGTGATGCTTGTCGGCGAAGCGCCCGGCGAGCTCCTTCATGACCGGGTCGAGCACCAGCGTCTTCTCGATGAGGCCGGGGATCTCGATGAGGCGTGAGACCAGCCCTCGTTCGCGTTCGGTATCGGCGCCGCGGTGCCTGGCGAGGGCGACCACCAGCATGGTGAGCGCGGCGATCTGCGTGGTGAAGGCCTTGGTCGAGGCCACGCCGATCTCGGGACCCGCGCGCGTGAGCATCACCAGGTCCGACTCGCGTACCAGCGAGCTCTCCGGGACGTTGCA